>CADEEX010000240.1 GCA_902826465.1 uncultured Acidobacteriota bacterium | reverse complement strand
CGTATCCCCGACGGTCTGCAGGTCGCCCTGTGCGCCCTGGCCATGCTCGCTGGCCGCGCTGACGCCCAAGCATCTCCGTTCAGAGTGCTTTTCGTCGGCAACAGCCTCACCTACTCCAACGACTTGCCCGCCAGCGTGGCAGCGATGCCGTGCCTGACCGATGGCCGGACCATCAAAGCCGAGTCGATCGTTGCGGCAGACACCAGCCTCGACGATCACGTCGGTCGAGGCGCAGTGGCTGCGCGCCTCCGCCGGAACCGCTGGGATCTGGTCGTGCTCCAGCAAGGCCCGTCGGCGCTCGACGAAAGCCGCCGCCAGCTGCTGGCATCAGTACGCGAGCTGACGCCGCTCATCCGCTCGGCCGGTGCCAGACCGGCCCTGTTCATGGTCTGGCCATCGCTGCAGCGGAGCGACGACCGCGATCGCGTGAGCGACTCGTATCGACTGGCCGCTGCCGCCGTAGATGCCGTGCTCCTGCCAGTGGGAGACGCGTGGCGTGCGGCACTCGCGCGCGACCCCTCACTCCGTCTCTACGGCGGCGACGGCTACCACCCGTCGCGGCTGGGATCCGAGCTGGCGGCGCTGGTGATCTGCGCGGCGATCGGTGGTCGCTCTCCATCAGCACTCGTGTCGTCGTCCGTATTGGCGCGCCAGCGCCGGTGGATCGATACGCGAGACGCGCTATCGGGCGCGGCGCAGGATGCACTTGCCACGGTCGAACCGTCACAACGCATGAGCACCACCAAATGAGCACCACTGATGGACGCTAAGCTGAACGTCCTGCTGCCCACCCTCGGCAGTGCGGGAGATGTGCATCCGATGATTGCGCTGGGCGTGGCGCTCCAGCATCGAGGACATCGTGCCACGGTCATCACCAACCCGGTCTTCGAGGAAATGATCGAAGCCCAGGGACTTCGGTTCCTGCCGATCGGCACCATCGACGATGCGCGCGCGGCCATCGCCGATCCGGATCTGTGGCATCCGCGCAAGGGCTTCGCGGTGGTGGCCAGGCGTGCGATTCTTCCCGCCATTGAACCGGTCTATCGTGCCATCGAGCGGCACGCCGACGACCGGACGGTGGTGGCGTCGTCAGGAATCGCGTTCGGCGCCAGGCTGGCGCAGGAACGACTGGGCGTGCCTCTCGCCACCGTGCATCTGCAGCCGAGCATCATTCGCAGCCTGATCGATCAGGGCATGGCCGGGAACGTCAGAATCTCGGCCGCGCAGCCCATGTGGTTCAAGCGCGGGTTCTTTCGCCTGGCCGACTGGCTCCTCGTGGACCGCACGCTGAAGCGCCCGCTCAATGACTTCCGGCACACACTGGGTCTGGCGCCCGTTGATCGAGTCATGCATCGCTGGATGCACTCGCCATCGCTCGTGATTGGCTTCTTTCCCGACTGGTTCGCCACGCCACAACGGGATTGGCCGCCGCACACGCATCTGGTCGGCTTCCCTCTCTGGGATACTGGCACGTCACGTGAGTGGCCCGAGGGCGCCGAGGACTTTCTCCGCGCTGGCGACCCACCCATCGTGTTCACGCCGGGATCGGCCGGGGCCACGATGCATCGTTTCTTCCAGGAGTCTGTCGAGGCGCTTCGTCGCCTGAACATGCGGGCCATGTTCGTCACAAACTTTCCCGAACAGGTGCTGGCCACTCTTCCGGCGCACGTGCGAGTGTTCGGCTATGTCCCGTTCAGCGAATTGTTGTCGAGAACAGCGCTGCTGGTGTACCACGGCGGCATTGGTACCCTGGCGCAGGCCACGAAGGCAGGCATTCCGCAGATCGCCGTCCCGAACGGTCACGATCAGTTCGATAACGGATTCCGCATCGAGCAACTCGGCATCGGCATGAGCATTCCGCAGACGCGTTATCGCGCGGGCATTGTCGCGCCGGCGATCGACGCACTGGTGCGCAGTCAGGCGATTCGCCGCCGCTGCCACGACACCGCGGCGCGTGTGCACGACGACGCGGTGAGCCAGGCCTGCGTGCTGATCGAGCAACTGGCCGCCAAGACTCAGACCACGCGGACGTCCTAAGACCATGCCTTGCGCGGTCTACTCCACTACCGTATAGTCTACATATGAACCACTCGCGCGGGGTAGCCCCAAGCCTCCACTCGCTCCTGCACACGGCGGCGACCGCGCAGAATCATGTGGAAGGGCGCCTGGCGGCAATCGGGCTGTCGCTGGCCAAGCTGGCCGCCCTGAGCGTGCTGGCCGAGGCCGGTGAACAGCTGCCGCTCGGGCAGCTGGCAGAGCGCCTGTCGTGCGTGAAATCGAATATTACGCAGCTCGTCGATCGACTCGAGGCCGACGGCCTGGTCGCCCGCCGCGACGCGCCAGGAGACCGACGGACGCGGCTGGCGGTCATGACCGCCGCCGGGAAGAAGGCGTGGAAGCGGGGCAGCGCCATTCAGCAGACGGGCGAGCGGGAGCTGTTCGGGAAGCTGAGCAAGGTCGAAGCCCGTCAGCTGGCGGCGCTCATGGAGAAGGTGGCCGCGAATCCGTGAACGGTTCTTGGCGTCCAAATAGTTCATGTCTGTATTGTCTAGACGTTAAGTAGAAAGGAGCCCGCAATGGATCTCGGACTGTTGCTATTGAGAATGGTGATTGGACTGACGCTGGCCGCGCACGGCGTCCAGAAGCTGTTCGGCTGGTTCGGTGGCCACGGCCTCGACGGCACCGGGGCGCTCCTCGAGCAGATGGGGTTTGTCCCTGGTCGTCGGCACGCCTTCATGGCCGGATTCCTTGAAGCAGCCGCCGGCCTGCTGCTGGCGGCCGGCCTGCTGACACCGCTCGCGTCAGCGCTCATCCTGGCCGTCATGGTGGTCGCCGCCATGACCGCACACAGCCGCGGCGGATTCTTCCTCACGAGCGGCGGCTACGAGTACAACGTCGTGATCGCGGCGACCGCCATCAGTGTGGCGTTCACAGGCGCCGGGGCCTGGTCGCTCGACGCGTTGCTCGGCCTGCCGTCCGGCGGACCGTTGCCAGGCCTCGCCGCGATTGTCGTCGGCGCGATCGGCAGCGCCGGGTCGCTGCTCACGCGGCAACACGTGGAGGCGCGATCGTGAGCACCGCCATCCGCGGAGTCGTGCACGAACGAACGATTGCCCGGATCGTCCGCCTCCCGCCATTGACGCAGGGATTCGCCGGACCGGGCCATCTGATGGCACCGGTCATCGCTGGCGGCGATTTCGAGCACACCGACCCCTTCATCATGCTCGCCGACGATCATCTCGATCTCGGCGAACGTTCACTCGGTGGTGCGCATCCGCACGCCGGCTTCGAAACCGTGACGCTGCTGCTCGACGGCGAACTCTACGACCGTGACGAAGGCGGCCGGATCCGCACCGGCGAGGTGCAGTGGATGACGGCCGGCGGCGGCATCATCCACGGAGAGAACGTCGCCGCACGTGGCCACGTCCGGCTGCTGCAGCTGTGGCTGACACTGCCCCGGCGGGATCGGTGGACGACGCCCGATTTCCAGAATCTTGGCGAGGATGTCATTCCCATCAGACGGGAAGACGGCGTCACCGTCCGGGTCTACAGCGGCGAGTCTGGCGGCTATCGCGCACTCACCCGTAATCACGTGCCGACGACGATTATTGAGGCGGTGATGGCACCGGGCACTCATGTCACGCAATCGTTGCCGGTGTCATACAACGGCTTCGTCTTCCCAATTGACGGCGAGGTCACCGTCGGCGACTCGAGCATCGGGGTGGGAGACGTCGGCTGGCTGGACCGTCCGGCGACCGGCGAATCGAGCCGGGTCACACTTCGCAGCGGCAGCGGTGGCGCGCGGCTTGTCCTCTACGCCGGTGAACCACAGGGAGACGCCATCGTGTCCCACGGACCGTTCATCGGCGATAGCCGCGACGACATCGTCCGTCTCTACACTCAGTTCCGCAGCGGTCAGTTCCCGCGGATGAGCGACCTGGCCCGGGCCCGGAAGGGCACCGCGTGAGTGCTGCATTTCGGCTAGGATGTGCGGCACTATGCGCTATGCCCTCGCCTCCGCGTCCGGTGTGATCTCGGCCATCCTCGTTGTCGGCCACGTCGCGGCGCAAACGCCCGCGCCACGGGTACTGACGCAGGAGGAGATGTTCCGACGTAACGTCGGCACCCGCGAGGAACAGGTCACCCCGTTTACGCCACATCGCATCATCGGCAACCTGCACTACGTCGGCACGAAGAGTCTGGCGTCATTTCTTGTGACGACGCCACAAGGTCATGTCCTGATCAACACCAACTACGAAGTGGCCGTCCCTGGGCTGAAGGAGTCGGTCGAGAAGCTCGGGTTCGCCTTCAGCGACATCAAGATCGTGCTGGGAAGCCACGCGCACGGCGACCACATGGAGGGCGACGCGCTGGTGAAACAGATGACCGGTGCGCAGGTGATGGCGATGGCCGAAGACGTGCCGGCGCTGGAGCGAATGCGTCCAGGGGGAAAGCCGCATCCGATTGACCGCGTTCTGAAAGACGGCGACACCGTGTCGCTCGGTGGCTCGACACTCGTCGCGCGACTCACGCCTGGGCACACCAGGGGGTGTACCACCTGGACGATGACTGTGACTGACGGCGGACGCAGCTACCAGGTCGTGATCGTCGGCAGCATGGGGAGCAATCCCGGTTTCCAGTTCGTCAACAACAAGGACAATCCCGCCATCGCCGAGGAATACAAACGGGGCTTCGAGGTGCTGCGCACGCTGAAGCCTGACGTACCGCTGGCGTCGCACCCGGCGATGTACGGCATGGTCGACAAGTTCGCGCGGATTGGTAGCGGCCCGAATCCGTTCATCGACCCGGCCGGCTACCGGGCCGAGATGGATGCGGTGGAAACGCTGTTTCGAAGAGTGCTTGCTGAGCAGGAACAGGCCGCGGCCGTTCGCTGAGTCGAAGGTGGCGCGTGGGGTAGGTCGTCGCGCGACGCTCAGGATCGCGAGTTCGCAAACGCGCTCACCCGTTGTGCGGCGTTGACACGTCCGCCGGCCGCGCGCAGCGTCTCACCAATCCGCGTCGCGCTCCTTCTGAACGAATCCTCAGACAGGAGTCGCCGTACGCTGATTCGCAGCGTCTCCGCTGACGTCTCTTCCTTGGCGAGGTACAGGCCGGCGCCAAGTTGCTCGACGCGGCGGCTGACGATTTCCTGCTCACCCATCTGCGGGACGGTGAGCATCGGCACGCCATGACAGAGACTCTCGCTCACACTGTTCATGCCACCGTGAGTGATGAACACCGCCGCCTGCTCGAGGACATCAATCTGGGGAACGAAGCGGGCCATGGTGACATTCTCTGAGATGGCGCCCACTTCCTCGGGTGAGAGCCGAGCGCCGATAGAGACAATCACTCGCACGGGCTCGTGCCGGAGAGCCTCCACGCAGTCGCGGTAGAACGTGGCGTTGGCGTTGAACAGCGTCCCGAGCGACACGTAGACGATCGGCGCCGTACCAGTCGGCCACAGGAACTCCACCGGAGATCCCGCTCTCACTGCCGCGGCGCCAGCTGGTGGCCCCACAAACACGAACGACTCGTCGAACGTATCGCCGCACGGCTGGAACTCGCGCGAGGTATGGACGATGTTCAGGCCCGAACGGCCGAAGACCGTATTGAACACACCAAGGCCTGGCGTCGAATACTGACGCGACAACCGGCGCCGCAGCCTCGACGCCTTGAACACATGCCACAGTTTCGATAGCGTGCGGCTGACGCTCTTCGGCCGCACACCATGCGAACCGGCGAAGGCCAGCACGTGGCGGTTGATGGCAAACGTCGTCACCGAGGTGACCACCGGTACGCTCAGGAGCTGGCCGATCCACTGTCCCCAGGGCGCCATCGAGTCGGTCACGATGTAGTCGGGACGTTGATCGCGCATGGCCGACAGATCGGCAGCGAGCACCTCGCCGACCACCGACATCAACAGCAGCGAGACCTCTTCGACCTTGTCGGGGATCTGTGTCAGCGCTTCGACACGAGGGGAGTGATACGGGCGATACACCGCGCCGGCACGTTCGATCGCGGCGGCGAACGGCGACGTCGCGTAGGCCACCAGCTCGTCGCCGAGAGACGCGAGTTGGTGGATGAGCGGAAGCAGCGGCGTCATGTGCCCATGAAAGGGGGCACAGACGATCAGTCCTTTTGCCACGAGTCACCACGCCGGACGGGCCGGCGCCTTCGCCGGTATTGTCCTTCAGCAGCGGATGCGTCACACACACTTGGGCGCCGCCGCTACAATCGGATGCCACATGACGTCTGAACGACCCCGATGATCACCTACGACTCACGGAACTGGTTCGCCGCCCTCGCCCTGCACCGCTCGGATACAGTGCGAAAGCTTCTGCCGATGCTCGTGGCAGTGGGGCTCTTTACGTGGCTGGTCGGCTACGTCGAAACCGAGTATCTGCACCTCTCACGCGAGAACCGTGTCAGTAACCTACCGGTGATGCACAGCCTGATGGGCTTCGCGATCAGCATGCTGCTCGTGTTCCGCACCAATACGGCGTACGACCGCTGGTGGGAAGCACGCAAACTCTGGGGGCAGCTGGTCAACGTCAGCCGCAACATGGCGATCAAGCTGGCGGCGATCCTTCCGCCCGACCATCACCCCAGCCGGGCCCGCTATGCGATCCTGCTCGGTCGTTTCGCCAGAGAGCTGCAGTTGCACCTGCGGCCGGAAAAC
>CADEEX010000239.1 GCA_902826465.1 uncultured Acidobacteriota bacterium | reverse complement strand
GTCTTGGACTTGCGCCCAATCTTGAGCTGCCCCGCCGCCACGCCCGTCGTCGAACGGCCCTCGCGCCACGACCGGAGTTCGGCCCCCATCTCCGCCTTGCTTGATCCGACGACGGCCAGCCGGTGTCGCAGGTGGGTCCGCCCTGTCGCCGTCGTGAAGGCGATGTCGGACAGTTCGACATCGGAGTCCGCATTCAGAAAGTCAGTCCAGCGATCGACCAACTGCTCGAGGCTCTCCTTCGACTTGGCGGACAGCACCACCATCTCGCGGGACGCCGCGGCGGACGGCGCATCGACCATCACGCGGTCAGCTTCCTGCAAAACGGCGTGGGCATTCGTTCCGCTGTAACCGAACGAACTGACACCGGCCAGGCGGGGACGCTCGCCGCGCGGCCAGGCGATGGGCGCGGCCGCCACTTGGATGGGAGCGGTGCCGAGATCGATCGCCGGGTTCAGCCGGTGAAAGTGCAGGCTCGGAAAGATCATCTCCTGATCGAGCGACACGGCCGCCTTGACCAGGCCCAGCAGGCCGGCCCCCGCTTCCAGATGGCCGAAGTTGCTCTTGACCGATCCGACAAACAGCGGGGCGTCGGCCGATCGTCCAGGGCCATAGACGTTGGCGATGCCCCGCATTTCAATAGGATCGCCCACCGGTGTGCCGGTGCCGTGCGCTTCGACGTAGCCGATGTCGTTGGGCTCGACGCCGGCCCGCCGCAGCGCCTGGCGAACCACTTTCTCCTGGCTGGCCTGACTCGGTGCGGTGATCGCCGGCGTGCGCCCATCCTGATTGACCGCCGTGGACACGATGCGGGCGACGATGCGATCCTTGCGCGCCAGGGCCACAGACTCCCGTCGCAACAGCACGGCCACGCAACCTTCGCCGCGAATGTAGCCGTCGGCCGCCTCGTCAAACGACGCGCACCGGCCAGTGCGCGACATCAGGCCGACCTTGGAAAAGGCGATGTGCACGGCGGGGTTCAGCATCGCGCCAACGCCCACGACAATCGCCGAGTCACATTCGCCAAGCAGAATGCTTCGGCACGCCAGGTGCACAGCCACCATCGACCCTGAGCAGGCGGTGTCGACCGCCAGGCACGGCCCTTCGAGGCCAAGAAAGTGCGAGATCCGGCCGGCCGCGATACTCATCGCATCGCCCACGGCGTCGTAGCCGGTGACGCCGTCGTTTCCCTCGATGAAGCTTTTCAGCTGGGCATAGCCGTTCGTGTTCATCATGGAGAGGAACACGCCGGTGCTGGTGCGATGGAGTTCGTCCGCCGATTGACCGGCATGCTCGAGCGCGTGCCACACCGTCTGGAGGGCCATGCGCTGCTGCGGGTCCATGCGCGACGCTTCGCCGTCGGTGATGCCGAAAAACGCGGCGTCAAAGCGGTCGATGTCGTGCACGAATCCGCCGTGGCGCACGTAGGTCTTCCCTGGCGCCACCGCATCGCGAGCGTAGTAGCCGTTGACGTCCCAGCGATCCGCCGGAACCTCGGTGACACAATCGCGCCCCTCACGCAGGGCGGCAATCAGCGCCTCGACACTCGAGATGTTGCCAGGCAGATGACAACCGACGCCGACGATCGCGATCGATTCCACGCTACTCATGTTTGGATGCCCACGCGCCGTCGCGTCCTGGAGGTCTGGTGCCGATCGGAAAACGGTCTGAATGCCCGCTACAACGTCAGTCCGCCGTCGACCTGAATAACCTGTCCGGTGATGTATGCAGACCTGTCCGAGCCGAGAAAGCAGACCAGGTGCGCCACATCCTCCGTGGTGCCCAGCCGGCCAGCCGGAATGCGCAGCCGCATTCGCCTGAGCCGGTCTTCCGGCATGACGTCGATCATTTCCGTCGCGATGAAGCCTGGCGCCACCGCATTCACGCGGACGCCAAATTCCGCGAGCTCTTTGGACAGCGCTTTCGTGAACCCGATGATTCCGGCCTTCGAGGTCGCGTAGTTGGTTTGCCCCGAGCTCCCGTAGATGCCGGCCGACGATGTCATGTTGATGATCGAACCGGAGCCCTGCTTGACCAGCTGCAGGGCCAGCGGCTGCGTGGCGCAGAACAGGCTGCCGAGATTGGTGGTCATCACCTCATCCCACTGCTCGCGGGTCATGCGCGCCAGCATGGCGTCGCGCGACACGCCGGCGTTGTTGACGAGCACGTCGATCCGCCCGAGTTCGAGCGTCGCATTCTTGACCGCTTCCTGCATCCCGCGCGTGTCGGCGACGTCGCACTGCATCGCCAGGCATCGCTGATCAGGATAGCGATCGGCCATCTCCTGACATAACCGTTCCGCCGCCTCGACGCTCTGCCGGTAGAAGAACGCCACTTCGGCGCCCTCCTGAAGCACCGCACGCACCAGCCCGGCGCCAATGCCGCGCGACCCCCCCGTGACCAACACGTTCTTCTGTTCCAGCATCCGCATGCGATCGGTCCGCTTCTCGACTAGGGGCGTGACGACTAACTCAACATCGGCAGGAGTCCGGCCACCCTGGCCTTGTCCTGCACGACCCGTTCTTTCAGGTCGCGATACCGTCGCTCGGCGAGCAGGGCCTGAACCATTGGCGTATAGAACGGGCCGTCTTCGACCAGGCTAATCCGATCGGGGGTGATCCGGACCATTCCGTATTCTTCGAGCGCGGTCCACACCCCCTCGAACTGGTCGTAGACGTCGACGCCAAACGCCGCACGATAGGCGCCGCGATCCAGCGCCAACGCAAACAGATTGCGGAACACCATCGAGACCTGGAAGTCTTCGCTGTGATGACGGAAGCCGCATTCCACCGGGAATCGACCCTCGTCGATCGCCGCCTTGTACTGTGAGAGCACGCGCCAGTTGATGTAGGACCAGTTTCGACCGTCGGCGAGTGCGGTATCGCCAAAGAAGGTGATCGCCGCATACCCCAGTCCGACGGTGTCCATGCTGTCGAACCGCCGCGTGACGCCCTCCTCATACCGCCTGGCCGTGGGATCGCCCGGCTTCCGCCAGTTGTTCGCCGTGATCTGTTCGAAACCATGGCTCTTCAGCAGATCGCGGGACACCTTGTACATCTCGAGGTTGTCCAACGTGGTGGGAAGTTCGTGGTAGTGATTGAGCGCGAAGTCAGTCGGACCACCGACGTTCATCTCGTAGTGGGTAATGTCGTAGACGCCCCAGGAGATGATCGTCTCGAGATCCTTGACCATCGTCGACACGGTCTGCTGGGGCCATCCGAAGATGATGTCGACGTTGCAGGACAGTCCGAATTCCCGCGCCCAGTCCAACGTGTTGGTAACGTGCTTGGTGGTCTGTTTGCGCCCACTCAAGGCATTCAGATGCTCGTTGATCTGCTGCACGCCGATGCTGACGCGGTTCATGCCGGCGTCCTTGATCGCCAGCAGTTTGTCGCGGGAGAAGAGCTGAGGAAGGCCCTCGAGCGTGAGGTCGGCGTCAGGCCCAATCGTTGGAAAGAGATCGCGGACGAGCGTCATCAGCTCGCTGTACATGCTCGCTTTGTACAGATTGCTGGTGCCGCCGCCGAAGTAGACGCCACCAAGCGTCGCCCCCTCCAGCCCCTCCTTATACATGGCGGCTTCCTTCTTCAGATAGTTGAAGAAGTAGTCTTCGATGGCGTCGTTACCGACGAAATCCTCCACGGGAAACAGGCAGTAGCCGCACTTGGCCGGCTCGGTCTTGATGCAATACGGCACGCCGACGTACAGGTTGACGACCGACCCACGACCGGCAGCGCGCAGCGTTCGCCTATCCTCGAGGACCTCGCCGACCGGCACCTGGTTCTCGGTCCAGTAGCGTGGCGACGGGAATGCGTGCTGGATCTTGTTGACCTGGCGTTTGTCGACGTGGCTCTCGATATAGCGCCTGGCAAATTCTGCATCGACGGAAAGCGTCCGATTCATGGGTCCCTCTCGAATCAATCTGTCGCTATACAGTCGGATGCGTTTCGGCCAGGTCGGCAGCAGGCTCTTGCGGCGAGTCGATCACCAGCACCTGGTCGAGGATAAATTCGCCGAGCGCGTCGATGGTCTGGTAATCCAGGGCCTGCATCGGCTGGTAGCGGAAATCGAGCTTCTCCTGAATGCGCCGCTGGAGTTCAGTGACCAGCAGCGAATCCAGCCCGAGCTCGAGAAACGCCATTGTCGGATCGATATTGTCCCAGTCGATCTCCTCGGCGGCCTGGCCCATGATGTCTCTCACTTCAGACGCCAGCCACTTGACGATCAGATCGACACGCTGGTCTCTGGAGAGGTCGCGGAGCCGGGCCACCAGCTGCGCGCGCGATTCGGTGATCGGTGCCGCGGCCTTGGCGGTCGCGGCAGCGGCGGTCCCCGGCTTGGCTGAGGAGAAGCTCGACTTATTGAGAAGCTCAAGACCCTCGATGTCGGCCAGCACTTCGCCGCCATCATTGAGGACACGAATGCGTGCCATGGCGGCACGCCCATCGCCATTGCCCTTGAGACTGACATGGCTCCAGACTTGCGCGGGCAATTGCCGCCGCAAGGTGATGGCCTGAATGGACGCGGGAATGAACGCGCCTCGGTACTGATCTTCTGACAGCGTCTGCAACGACGCGCCGAACACGTGCAGACAGCCATCGAGCAGCACGGTGTTCTGGAACGGATGTTCGTCGGCCCCTTCCTTGTGCGCCGACGCCGTGATGCGCCCCACCGCTTCGCCCGAACCGGCCTTGCCGCGCCACAGCTCCCTCACCGTCGAAAACGACGCGCCGTACTCGAGACCGGCCTTGCGCAGCTCGCCATAGAAGGGACCGATCGGCAATCGCAGCTCCGTGCGTCCGAGCTCCGTGTGAATGGAGACCTGTTCGACCACGTCGCTCGCGCCGGCAATTCGTCCGCGGCAGTACCGTTCCTGCGCCCCATCGGCCGCAGCGATCACAAAGGTCGACTCAGCGTTTGCACCGGTCGACAGATGCTCGAGCGTGAGCTGCACCTTCTTCGGCTTGCCATACGCAAGGATCAGCGGTCGCTCGAACCTGACGTCTCGCAGCACCACCGGTCGCCAATCGGCTCCCGTGACCGCGGCGAAACCACGCGCGGCCATTTCGAGATAGGCGGTGCCCGGAAACACGGTCGCGTCGAGGATTCGATGACCGACCCAGGGGTGACTGGCCGCAAGCGTCACCTCGAACACGGCGCCCCGTGTGCCGTCACTGACTGACTCGCCGAGCAGCGCGTGCAGGACGCGCTTGACTTTCACTGGCGGCTCGACCGGCTTCTCGGCATGCAGCCAATGCGAATCAGGGCGGAACGGATACAAGGGCGCAGACACGCGATGGCGGCCCGAGTGTTCAAACAGGCGCGTCAATCGCAGCGGCACACCGATCACGTGCAACGACGCCAGCGTTTCGAACAGATGCGCCAGATCCTGCCGATCGCGTTTCAGCGTCGGCACGCACTGCACGGTGGACGGATCAGACGCCGCCACCATCGAGGGTGTCAGCGCCGCTTGCGGGCCGACCTCGATCAGCAGCGAACACCCGGCATCCACGAGGCTGCGGATCCCCTGGTGGAAGAGCACCGCCTGGCGGACGTGGGCGCTCCAGTACGCGCTCGGGATTTCGCCCTGCTGCAGTGTGCCGGTGACGTTCGAGACAATCGGGATCTTCGCCGGCCTGATGCGGAGCGACGCCGCCACCGCCGTCAGTTCATCCAGGATCGGTTCCATCAACGGCGAATGAAAGGCGTGCGAGACCTCGAGCTCTTTGCTTCGCCTGGTGGCCGCCGCCGCCAGCCCTGCCACTTCGTCGATCGCCGCCGCTCTGCCCGAGATCACCACGCTCGTCGGCCCGTTCACCGCCGCAATCGACACATCGGTCTCTCGGCCCTTCACCCACTCGAGCGCCTGTTCGTATGGCGCTTCGACCGCGAGCATCTTGCCGCCGCGAGGCAACTGGCCCATCAGACGGCCACGCGCCACCACGAAGCGCACTGCGCTTTCGAGGTCGAGCACGCCGGCGACGCACGCCGCCACGATCTCGCCGACGCTATGGCCGATCACGTAGTCTGGCTCGATGCCCCAATGCCCGAGCAGTTCCGCCAGCGCATACTCGACGGCAAAGAGCGCCGGCTGCACATAGCGCGTGTCGCTCAGGAGTTCGGCCGCCGACGTGCCGAACAACACCTCGTGCAACGCGACGCCGTCCGCGTCCATGAGCTCCGCGCAACGGTCGATGGCGACTCTGAAGCTCGGCTCCAGTTGATACAGCTGCCGCCCCATCTGCGCGTACTGGGCGCCCTGGCCCGTAAACACGAAGGCGATCTTCCGCTTGCGCCCGACCGTCGTCTGACCAGCCGCCAGGCCGGTGGGCGTACGGCCTTCTCGCCAGGCCCGAAGCTTCTCGCGAATTTCGGTTTTGCCTCGACCGACAATCGCCACCCGATGCCGCAAGTGCGACCGGCCCGTCGCCGCGGTAAAGGCGAGATCGGGCAACGAGGTTGTCGAGTCCTGCGCGAGCAACGCGACCCATTGATCGGCCACGCTCTGCAGACCGGCGGCAGACTTTGCTGAGAGCACGACCAGTTCACACGGCCGCTCCGCGGCCGGCGCGTCGCCGCCCGCCACCGGGGCCTCCTGCAGCACGGCGTGCGCGTTGGTGCCGCTGTAGCCGAACGAGTTGACGCCCGCCATACGCCGGCGCTCGCCGCGCGGCCAGGCGATGGGCGCGGCCGCCACTTGGATGGGAGCGGTG
>CADEEX010000238.1 GCA_902826465.1 uncultured Acidobacteriota bacterium | reverse complement strand
GCCCTGACGCCGCGTAAGCATGCCACCCACACGAGTGCCTGGTGTCACGAAGCCGGCGCCACCGATGACTTCGTCAACGCGCACCGAGATGGCGCGCATGCCCTGGGGAATGGTCGGCGACAGTCCGGCGCCGGCCTCAACGGGTGCCAGTTTTCCTTCGGAGAGCGGCTCGTTCTCGAGCAGCGCCGCCACGACGCCGCGGTTGACCACCTGCTCCGGCTTGTCGAACGTGCCGACCAGTTTTGCCCTCTCCGGCCAGGCCACGAGCTTGACGTCGGCTTCGGTGACGCGGGCCCCTGGCTGCAGCGGGTGCGTGGCGGCCAGCACGAAGGTGTGCGCCACTTCGACCTCGCGTACCGGGATGCTCTTGATCGTGCGATAGACGCCGTAGCTCGCCGCCGTCGCCGTCAGCACGGCCACGAGCAGAACGACCAGGGTGCGATTGTTTCGATTCATGAGCGGAGATCCTTCACAGACATCAGACGAGAATCAGCGCCACCAGATGGCGCCCGCCGTACCCACGGCGATCGGCAGCGCGTAGGGGAGCCGGGCGCCGCGCGCCTGCGCGAGCGTCAGTTCCGGCAACGGGCTGACGCCGGCCACTCGCCAGTGCGTCAGCAGCAATCGAACGTTCGCCGTTGCCTGCCGGAAATAACCGGTGGCCAGCGCCACGATCACGGCGAGTCCGCCGCCGGCAACCATCGTGTAGAGCGCCATCCGCAACGCGTCCGACGGCGCGATCCAGGCGCCGATGGCGGCGGCGAGCTTGACGTCGCCCGCACCAAGGCCGCGAAGCGCAAATACCGGAAAGAACAGCGCACAGCCGGTGAGCCAGCCACCACCACTGCTCAGAAGTCCCGCGACGCCGAGCGTCGCGGTCGAGTACATCAGGGCGGCCGCCGCCGCGCCGAGGGTCAATGCGTTGGGAATATGTCGAGTGCGCAGATCGAAGCCCGACGCGACAATCGCCACCGCGAGGGCGACCACGTGATTCGGCTGGATGCTAGGGGGCATGCGCTACTCTCACAATCGGATACGGAACTTCGCCTGCAGTGGTCGTGAGGTCGGTCGGGTCGCCACGTCGTGTGGCCGACCCGACTCACGCCTCGAGGACTACGAGCCGGTCGCGACGCTGGTGCTGATGGCGGTGAACTGGCCGCTCAGCGCGCTGCGCACACCACCCATCGCCGCCGTCACGCCAAGGGCGATGATGGCCGCGAGCAGGGCGTACTCGATCAGGTCCTGGCCTTCGGTCTCATGAATAAAACGTGCGAGCAACTTCTTCATCGAACTGTCTCCTTGAGAAACTGTGGGGTTACCGACCACATCCGTGCACCGCGAACGCGGAACGGTGCTAAGGGTTGTATCGGCGATGGCCGCAGTGAGGTTAGAGAGGAAATTTTGACGAGTGCGCGGCTGCGCGCCCACGTGCGAACGTGAGAAGGGGAGCGGCACGAAAGGACAGCGCCGCACTCGAAGCCGTGAGCGCAGCAAGCACAATCACCGACATCTGCGGGGTCGTGCTCGACGCCATGAAGCCGAGGACTGGTGACGCAAACAGCGCAAGCAGCGCCACCGCCAGTCCGCGCGCCACGCGCGGCGCCGTCCTGGAATCCGCCAGGTAGTCCCAGACCACGAGCCCAAGCGGCGTCAGCACAATCAGGTCGTAGACGTACATGTGCGGGTTGATGAGCGCAGTTGCCGCGAGCAGTACTGTGAAGCGCAACCGGAGATCGGTCGTTCGTCGCCAGCAGACGACCGCCGCGGCCACCGTCAGCAGCGACGCCACGATCGTCGCAATCAGCAGGCGATCGCCTTCCACACCGGCCAACTGGAAGAACGCCCGCCAGGCATGCAGTTGACGCTTGTCGGGCTCGATGAGCGCCACCGTCGAGGGAATACGCGACAACGCCCGGGCATAGCTGTTGAGCACTGATGGCCCCCAATAGACGGCGGCGACGCCCATCTGCACGGCACTCGAGGCGATCGCCCCGGCCACGGTGCGCCACTCGCCCGCGGCTACGAACAGGATGGCCGCGGCCAGACCCAGTTGAGGCTTGTAGAACAGCCCGCCGATGGCCAGACCGGCAAGGAACGTTCGCTTGCGTTGCAGACACACGAACGCGGTGGCAAAGCACAGCGTCGCGAGCGCCGTGGTCTGTCCGTACATCAGCGTCATGTGCAGGGCCGGCGAGGCGCTGAGCAACGGCAACAGCGGCCACTTCTTGTCGCGCAGGTGCGGACACTCTCGCCACACCAGCCACGCCGCCGCCAGGTAGATCACCAGTGTGACGCCCATCCACGCGATCAGCGCCGGCACATAGGGCAGCGCGGCGAACGGCCGGAAGATCAGCGCGACCTGAGGGCCGTACGAAGGCGGAAATGCGACGTCGACATAGCCCGGCACGTGCGCCTGCAGCAGCGCGTTCTGGCCGGGCACGTCGTAGAGCAGCGACGCGTCGCCGACACGCGCGATGGTGCCAAGAATGTAGAAATGTGCGAAGTCGCGAAAGATCTTGGCGGTGTCACCGAACCAGGCGAACGGCAGCTGTTGCACGAACACCTGCCAGATGTAGAGCGCCCAGAGGTAGATGGGAATGAGGAAGATCTGCTGCTGAATGGCGCGATGCTGTGCAGGACTGAGTTCTCGCGTGGCAGGACGTGCACGTTCGTTCATGGCGGATTCGGCAGTTGTAACCTCCGTATCGGCTCGATGATGTCGAAACTGGTCTGAAACCGCTCGAGACGCTCGCCGCGCTGCTCGATTCGCGTCGTGTCGATGTTGCCGATGAACTGGCCGGCGACGGACAGATACGGCATCTTCGTCGGGTCGAGACCGATGAGACGTGCACACGTCGCATCCACCGCGGGCAGATCGGTGCCCATCGCGATCACGCCCACCGGTCGAGGCCGTCCCATGATCGGACCGTCTCCCTCCATGCCCACAATGCCGTCGACGATCGACAACGCGGGATGGATCGTGGCCGTGAGATCGACGATCGATTGCTCGATGCCGTGGACGTGCAGCAGATTCTTGGGCCAGCCGTAGACCGCGCCAGGTACCGTGCCGAACAGGTTCTTCATGCTCGCCGTCATGCCGGCCCAGTGGTGCGTCTTCAGCTTCGGCATCGAGACGACGATGTCGGCGTCGAGCAAGGTCGCCGGAAGCCACAGCGTCTGCAGTCTGGTGAAGTGACTTTTCAGTGCAACCTCGCGGACATCGTCGTGGTTCAGATCCGCGAACGTGAGCCGCAGGTCTCTGAGGACGTCGATCATGCCGGTACCCGCAAGCAGGTATTCCATGTCGCGACGGTGCCCCGGCCCTTCACCGACGATGACCTGCTGGGCGCCGCGGCTGAGAAACGCGGATGCCGCGCCGGCGACGACGAGCGGATGCGTGTTGATGGCCTTGTCGGTTTCGTACTCGACCAGATTCGGTTTGAGAAAGACGCGTTTGCCGCGGACGTCGACACCCAGGATGTCGAGCCCACGACCCACAACGTCGGCGAGGTCGGCCTCGTAAGACGCGGGCAACAGGGCGACGGGAGACATGGCCAGCCGCGAGAAGTCGGCGGCGCGAAACTCCGACGGACCGCACGCCGTTGCGGCGGCGGCCGCGAGCGGCAGCGCTTTCAGGAAGTCGCGGCGCGAGAGATCACTGGGCGACACGAAATGCCCTCGCCTGGTGCCGATCACCGGTTAACGCAGACAGTGCCACCGCCATCGAGTGGATGTTGCCAAGCTCCTCCGTCTGGACCGACACATCGGCCAACTGCGCCTCGACGATCGCGGAGTCGCGACCGTAGACACGAAGACACAACGCGGTGAGCCCGAGCGCCGCACCGGACTTCTCCTTGAGGCGGGCGCCCTCGAGAAACGCGATCGATTTCGCGACCCACGATGCTTCGCGGCGATCGTGCAGTGCCAGGAGCGCCGTGGCCGTTGGCGGCACGTGCGGCCGCAGGTCCTGCCCGAGGGCGCTGGCGTTGCCGTAGTTCCACCCGCCGGTCTCACAACAGCGGTTTTCCAGCATCCGCTCGGCTTCGGTGATCCGGGCGGCGCTGCCTGGCGGCGCGATCGACCGCAGCTTCTTCAGCGCCAACACGCACCACGCGGTCGGTTCAACCCAGCTGAAGGTGTCCGGGTACCACGGCCAGGCTTGCAGTGTGTTGTCCTGGCGGGTGTCTGGCTCGTTCACGCGGAGCCCCTTCACGGCCACAATGCCATCAAGCAGGGCCGGCAGAATCGCTGCACCCGACGCCGGTGAGAGTTCGGCAAGCGTGCAGGCGGCGAGACCATCGGCCGCGAGGTTGGTCGGCGCCTCAGGGGTGTCGCTCAGCAAGCCGTCGCGCCGCTGGCAGCGATGTACGAAGTCGAGGTGAATGGACGCAAAGCGACTCCACTCGGCAGCGCTGTCGGTCCAGGCGCCGTGGAGTGCGAGCAGAGCCCAGCAGGTGGGCTCGAGACGGCTCTTCTTACCGGCGTAGTAAGGCCATCCCCCAGAAGGATTGGCCAGCTGCGTCAGGCGCGCTGTGAGTGCTTCCGCTCGTCGCTGTTCGAGCGCTCCCGCCACTTCGCTATTCTAGAGCACGGGATCGCTCAGGGCGCACAGCTCGACATCGTGGTGCCGAGGCGCAGCGGCCTCAGATCCTGTCGCCGGGCCACCACGCTCTTGCCGGTATCGACATCGAGGACGTAGCCATTGCTCGCAAACCAGCGGGCGGCCGCGCCGTCGGCGGGGCCACGAAGCCAGGCGTACTCGGGATGCGTTCTGCCCACAAACAGCTCCAACACGTCAGGACGACCACGTTCGACGAGCTGCTGTTCTTCGATGACCGCAGCGCTGTAGATGGTTTCGCGCCTGCCATCGATCGACACCTTCAGTCTCGGTCCCCACGTCCACAGCGCGTACTCACCCCAGTCGAACGGCACCACCAGCCTGCCCGCAACGTCCGGATCGTTCAAGGCGCTCGCAGCCACGGGATCGGGACGCCAATCCTCCGGCACTTCGAGACAGCGCCCTTGTGACAGCAACAGGGGCACCGTAACCGCCATGAGCACTGCCAGGTCGATCACGAACGTGGGTCGAAACGACAGTCCAGACGTCTTGCGCGTCGGACCGTCGAGCGCGCGATCGGCGTCTGTGCTCCAGGCTTCGACAACGGCAAAGAACGACAGCAGCGCGAACAGGCCGGCCAGCCGGCTCACCGCCAGGGCGTTGACTCCGAGCCACACGGCCGGCAGCAGTCGTGCCCACGAGAACATTCGCCACCGGACGATGAGCGTGGCCACCAGCACGCCGACGGCCAGTGGCAACAGCACGGCATGCGTGACCTCAAACGCCTCCCAGTAGGGCCGCCATTCCGTAATGTCGGGCCTGCTGACCCCCACGGTTTCCCACAGGAATCGCCAGAGGCGCCAGCCATAAGGGTTCAGGATCGTCGCACCAACGCTGGTCACCAACGCCGCGGCCGGCGCGAGCAGCGGTCGCACCACACGTTGATCCAGGGCCCGACCCACGATCCACAGCCCGCAGACCGCTGCGCCAACAATCCAGCCGCCGTGCATGTTGGCCCAGACCACAAAGATCAGCGGCAGCCAGCGGAAGCGCAGGCGACCCGCCAGGGTGGTGCAGACGAGCGACAGGCCAAGAATCGTCCAGAGCTGCGGCCGGAATGTGATGGCGATCGGCACGACGTTGATAAAGGCCACAGCGAGCAGCCACCCGCGCAGCTCTACGCGCGCCGACGCCGCCAGGCGCGCGAGCAGCCAGAACGCCGCACCCACCACCGCGCACTTGAGCATCGTCAAGCCGGTGACGCCGCCAGCGCGAAACGCCAACGCAAACAGCAGCTCGCTCAACCACTCGTGATTGATCCAGGGGACGTCCTGAGTGAACGAGTACGGATCGATCGAGGTAAGCCGACCCGTGTTCAGCAGATCGAGTCCGAACCGCAGGTGCCCCCACAGGTCAGGATCCGGACCGCTCTTGACGCAGACAAGGGCAGCCGTGATGACGGCGGCAAGGCGTCCGGCCACCGTTGCCGGGTGCTCGATCGTCGACGAGGCGGAACGGGTCACGGCGACATCGTACGCGAGGTCCGCGGCCATACGAAGGCGCGGGACCAGCCTCGCGAAGTTGAACGATAATCGCGACTCATCGTGTTGGATTCTTCGCGACCAACGACCGCGCTGTCGCTCACGCTCATTGCCGCGACTGGCGTCGCCATGGCGTGGTGGACCTGGGGCACATGGACCGATGTGCTGATCGATTCGGGACGCGAGCTCTACTTTCCCTGGCAGATTACCGAGGGACGGCACCTGTACCGCGACCTCGCCTCGTTCAACGGACCGCTCTCGGCCTATCTCAACGCGCTCTGGTTCGAGCTGTTCGGTGTCGGCCTGCGCACGCTCGTCTGGGCGAACCTCGTGCTGCTAGCCGTGCTTACCCTGCTTCTGCACGTGGTGCTAAGGCGGATTGGCCATCTCCTTGGGGCGACGATCGGGGTCATGGTCTTCCTACTGTTGTTCGCGTTCGGCGAGTACGGCGACGTCGCGAACTTCAACTATGTCACCCCATACTCGAACGAACTGCTCCACGGGCTACTGCTGTCTATCGCCGCCATCGTGGCGCTCGGTGAATTCGCCCGCCGACCCCGGCCACTGCCGCTGTTTTTGACGGGCGCGCTCCTCGGTCTGGTCTTCTTGACCAAGCCTGAGGTATTCGTCGCCGCGATATTCGGCGTGGGCGGTGGCGCGGTGCTGCTCATCGCGCTCAACTCTTC
>CADEEX010000237.1 GCA_902826465.1 uncultured Acidobacteriota bacterium | reverse complement strand
TGGGATCCATGGTGGTCTCCCAGAGCTGTTCGGGGTTCATTTCGCCAAGACCCTTGTAGCGGTTGATCGCGACGCCCTTCTTGCCGGCATCAATGAAGTAGTTGACCAGCGCGTCAACCGACGCCAGCCGGATGTCGGCCTGGGGCGCCGCTGGTTTCGCCGGCGCCTGGGGCGTCCCTTCGTCCGCCACCGCGTCATCGTTCGACGTCGCCGCCGCAGCATGACTGACGATCAACTCGCCTGAGATGGCCGGCATGTCGCGACGATTAGCGACGAGCGTCCGGTACTCGACCGTACTGATGAACTCGACGCCGACGCTGTAGGTGCGAGGGTAGCCACTGGTACGGTCGTCGATGTGCAACAGAAAGCGGTTGTGCTCTTCGTCGCGCTCCACGGTGACCTGCCGCAGAGCGTTCGACTGCGTCTGGGCGAAGTCGTCGAGTTTGTCCTTGTCGGCGAAGTAGTCGCGGTCGGCACCAGCCGCGACCAGGGCCTCGATAATGGCGCGATTCTGACCACGTCGTTCAATGGTCTGAAGCAGCTTCTGCTCGGCGATCACCTTCTGCAGGAACTTCTCGAGATCGGGGCCACTGATCTCTGCCCCGGTCGCTGGAATGCGCACGACGCGAGATTCGACGGATCGACGAATCAGGTACTCCTCGAGATCGCGTTCGTTCTTGATGTAGGTTTCGGACTTGCCACGCTTGACACGAAAAAGCGGTGGCTGGGCGATGTAGACGTAGCCGCTGTCGATCACAGAAGGCAGTTGTCGATAGAAGAATGTCAGCAGCAGCGTGCGGATGTGCGACCCGTCAACATCAGCGTCCGTCATGATGATGATGCGGTGGTACCGCAACTTGCCGAGATCGAAGTCTTCAGCACCAATGCCGCAACCAAGCGCGGCGATCAGTGTCCGGATTTCGTCGCTTCCAAGCATTTTGTCAAAACGTGCTTTTTCGACGTTCAGGATCTTGCCTTTAAGTGGCAATATCGCCTGAAACGCTCGATCGCGTCCTTGCTTGGCCGACCCACCGGCCGACTCTCCTTCGACGATGTAGAGCTCGCTGTGTGCAGGGTCTCGCTCCTGGCAATCCGCCAGTTTGCCTGGCAATGAACTGCCATCGAGCGCGCCCTTCCGGCGAACCAGATCGCGGGCCTTGCGAGCCGCCTCTCTGGCGCGCGCCGCGTCGATCGACTTGCCCACGATCCGCTTGGCAACGTTCGGATTCTCTTCGAGGTAGGCGCCGAGTTTTTCGTTGAGAATCGTCTCAACAATGCCCTTGACCTCGGTGTTTCCGAGTTTGGTCTTGGTCTGACCTTCGAACTGGGGCTGCGGAATCTTGACGCTGATGACCGCGGTCAGCCCTTCGCGGATGTCGTCACCGGTGACGCTCTCTTTGAGGTCCTTTGCGAGGTTGTTCTTCGTTGCGTAGCTGTTGATGGTGCGTGTCAGCGCCGCGCGGAAACCCGAGAGATGGGTGCCTCCCTCGTGCGTGTTGATGTTATTCGCGAACGAATACAGCGTTTCGGCGTAGCCGTCGTTCCACTGCATGGCGATTTCAGCATCGATGCCGTCCTTCTCGCCGTGCATGAAGATTGGCTTCTCGTTGACCGCCACCTTGTTGGTGTTCAGGTGCGTGACGAACGACGCGATGCCGCCTTCATAGTGGAACTTGTGCGACTTGCCATCACGCTCGTCGTCGAGGGTGACGACGATGCCGCCGTTGAGGAACGCGAGTTCACGCAGGCGCTGCGCCAGCGTGTCGAAGCTGAACACTGTGGTTTCGAAGATCTGCGAGTCGGGCTTGAAGGTGACCTTCGTGCCTCGACGCTTTGTCGTGCCGGTGATCTCGAGATCCCCCTGCGGAGCCCCTCGTTCGTAGCTTTGCTGATGGACCTGGCCGTTGCGCCATATCTCCAGCGCCATCGTTTCTGACAGCGCGTTGACGACGGAAATGCCGACGCCATGAAGGCCACCAGAGACCTTATAGCTGTCATTGTCGAACTTGCCACCGGCGTGGAGCACGGTGACGACAACCTCAGCGGCAGATTTTCCGCTTTCATGCCGATCGGTTGGAATACCACGGCCGTTATCGACGACGGTCACCGAGCCATCCATGTGGATGGTGACATTCACCTGATCGCAATAGCCAGCGAGCGCTTCGTCGATCGAGTTGTCGACGATCTCGTAGACAAGATGGTGCAGTCCTGCCGGTCCGGTGGAGCCGATATACATCGCCGGCCGCTTGCGGACCGCTTCTAGCCCCTCGAGAACTTTGATCTTGTCGGCCGAGTAATCGGCTGACTCGGAATTGGACTGCGACCGCTGATGCGCCGTCAGTTCGTCGGCATTCGGCAGTTCAGTGGGATCCAGAGCGTCGATCGGTTCCATCAGACTCGCATCGGCATGATGACGTAGGTGTAGTCGTAACCGTCAGCGCCAACAGGCGCCATCACGGCCTGGCTGACCTCGTCTTTCAACTCGAGCGCCACAACGTCTGAGGTGACTGCCGACAAAAAATCGAGGACATACTGCGCGTTGAAGCAGATGTGCATCGACGATCCGCTGTAGTCAACCGGCAGCGTCTCGTGCGCTTCGCCGAGTTCAGGACTGCTCGAAGTGACGTCGACTTTTCCTTTGTCGATCTGAAACTTGACGGCACGCGACCGTTCGTTCGAGAGCAGGGCGACACGCTTCACGGCGTTAGTCAGACGATCGCGCTCGAACTCGATGTGCTTGTCGTTGCCCTTGGGAATGACGCGTTCATAGGCGGGAAACTGTCCGTCGATCATGCGCGAGATGAGGGTGCGACCCGCCACATTGAAGAACATGTGGTTCTCTCCACGTTCGTAGCTGATGTCACCGTCAGCGTCGCCGAGCAGCCTGCCGAGTTCGCCGAGCGTCTTCTTCGGCAGAATCGCCTTGCTCTCCTCTTCACCTTTGCCGGCTTCGCGTTTCACGGTGACGAGGGCCAACCGATGACCGTCTGTGGCCACCAGACTCATCGAGTCTGACTTCAGGACGAACTGCGCGCCATTGAGAAAGTAGCGGGTGTCTTCACCGGTGATGGCAAACTGCGTCTTCGCGACCATTTCCTTCAACGAAGCACTGGGGAGCATCGCGATTGGGTGAGTGCCACCGTCGGGAAGAGTCGGGAAGTCTTCCTTGGGCAGCGTCTGGAGCCGCGAATCGAACCGGTCAGCTGCCACCTTGACGCCGTTCTTGTCTTCAGCGATACGAATGTCAGTGTCAGGCAACGACTTCACAATCTCGTACAGCTTCTTCGCCGGCAACGTGAGCGAGCCAGGCTTGCTGACCGTGGCGCTGCAGGTGCTGCGTAGCGCCACTTCGAGGTCGGTGGCCAGGAAGCGCACCTGATCGCCTTTTGCTTCCATCAGCACATTGGCCAGGATTGGAATGGTGTTCTTACGTTCAACGATCCCCTGAAAGAGCTGCAGTTCTCGCAGAAGGTCGTTCTTGCGGACGACAAGTTCCATGGCTGTGCTGTCCTCGAGAAGGGTGGCGACTGGTGCGCGATCCCTTAGGCTGAGGGAAGATTTGAGAATGGGAAATTATATAGGAAAGAGATCAGTGTTGAAAAGTGCATCCTGCCGGTAACCACTTTCAAATGAACCATTTACCTTGTTGAAAAAACGTGAATGAATTTCTGGGGGCGCCGGGGTGAACGGGGGGACGGGAATCGTCAACAGGCTTTCCACATGGGTTGTGCGCACAGCCTGTGGAAAAGCGCCCAGATCAGCGAAAGCCTTCGAGAATTGTGGTGATCAGGTTGTTGAAACTTTGATCTTTCTTTCGCATCTCTTCAATCTTGCGGATCGAGTGGATGACAGTGGAGTGGTGCTTGCCGCCAAAGCTTCGTCCGATTTCTGGCAACGACGCGTGGGTCAACGCCTTGCACAAGTACATCGCGATTTGTCGAGGCATCGCGACCGACTTCGAGTTGTTGCGTGACTTGAGTTCCGTCAGCTTCAGGTTGTAGTAGTCGGCTACTTTCTTCTGGATGATCTCGATCGTCACGGCGCGCTCGGTCGGATCGATGATGTTCTTCAACACGTCTTGCGCCAGATCGAGCGTAATTTCCTGACCCGTCAACGACGCATAGGCGATGAGCCGGATCAACGATCCTTCGAGTTCACGGATGTTCGATTTGATGCGATGCGCGATGTAGTGAGCCACATCATCCGGTAGCGGTACGGCTTCAGCTTCGGCCTTCTTCTTCAGAATGGCCATGCGCGTCTCCAACTCAGGGAGTTGGATGTCGGCAATCAATCCCCACTCGAAGCGCGACCTCAGGCGATCCTCGAGCGCGGGAATCTCCCTGGGTGGACAGTCGCTGCTGAGGACGATCTGTTTCTGAGAATCGTAGAGTGCGTTGAAGGTGTGGAAAAACTCGGTCTGCGTTCCTTCCTTGCCGGCCAGGAACTGAATATCGTCCATCAGTAGAACGTCGACGCTGCGATAGCGCTCACGAAAGTCGATCACGCGGTCGTAGCGCACCGCATTGATCATCTCGTTCATGAAGCGCTCTGCCGAGATGTAGGTCAGTTTCAGGGCACGATCGTGCCTGAGCACGTAATGACCGACGGCGTGCATCAGGTGTGTCTTGCCAAGCCCGACACCGCCATAGATGAACAGCGGATTGTACGACCGCGACGGCAGTTCAGCGACAGCCCGGGAGGCCGCGTGCGCAAACTGATTCGACGAGCCGACGATGAAGCTATCGAAGGTGTAGCGCGGGTTCAGTCCGCCCGATCCGACGACGAGTGGCGGCGGTGGTGCGACAATCTCCACCTGCACCGTTTCGTCGGGACTCAGGGTGATCGTGTTCCCGTCCATGTCGGTATCGACCACGAAGTTCACCGACAGATGTCCGTGCTTCAATTCGTGCATCGATTCGGTGATCACACCTGAATAGTGCTTGGTGAGCCATTCCTTGAACAGCGGATTGGGCACCCGAACCACGATCAGCCCAGGGGCTTCCCCCGCAAAGCTCGTCGGTTTAAACCAACTGTAGAAGCTGTGGCGCCCCACCTTGGTCTCAACCCTGGCGAGCACCTGGTCCCAGATAGTCATTTTTCTAGGAAAAGCAGGCTTCGGTGGAGCTTCGCCTCAGGTAGCGCCAATGATTTCGCATTGAAACGCGCATCAGCGTCGAAAAAGGACCGAAATTATTGGGCGTAAAGACTTTCGCCCCGCAGAAGAATCGCGAAAAACCAGGACAAATCGCACGGCTGATCGCGAAACCGACGGATTTCCACAGTGTTTTCCACAGCTGTGGAAAACTTTGGGAAGAGACCAAACGGGCATGTCGTGGCGTGATGAAGCCGGCCTCGAGGAGAGGAGTCGGAAGTTCGAGACTCTAACACAAAGCCCTCGGATTGAGCCATCCACTACCCGCTGTGGATTGACACCGATTGAACCGGTTCGCTAACATTGGCGGTTCGTTTCGAGCAGAGAATCATTATGGCCAAGGGCGTTCGTACATATCAGCCGAACAAGCGTCGCCGCGTGCGCGCACACGGCTTCCTCGTTCGCATGAGCACAAAGAATGGTCGGCTGGTGCTCAAGCGCCGCCGTGCCAAGGGTCGCAAGCGTTTGACCGTGAGCAGCGAGTAGTCCAAGGTCGGCGGGCGTGTTTCCGTCGCCGGTACCTGTTTGATGCCCGACTTCACCAGCATTGAGCGGGTCCGACGACGAGCTGACTATCAGCGGATCTACGATCGCGGCGCCAAGGTTCACGGCAAGCTCCTCACGCTGTTCACTTTAGACAACGAACTGAACGTCGGTCGGCTCGGAATCGCCGCCACCAGGAAGATTGGTGGCGCGGTGTCGAGAAACAGAGCGAAGCGACTCATTCGAGAGGTGTTCCGCCATAACAAGCTCGCGCCAGGCTTCGACGTCGTCGTTGTGCCTCGCCGCGAATTGCTTGATGCCAGCCTCACCGCCATTGAAGCCGAATTCAGAAGCGTTCTGGACCGCAGTCTTCGCCGGTCACGACCGGCGGGTCGCCGCGGTTAATCCGTCACCTCCCCGTTCCAGGCAGGTAGCGACCGCCCTTGCGGCGCTGCGCGTTTACAAGCTCGTTCTTTCACCACTGTTCACGGGATCGTGCCGCTTTGTCCCGTCGTGCGCCGATTACGCGGCTGAAGCGATCGAGATCCACGGTGTCGTCACCGGGGGCTGGCTCGCGCTGAAGCGACTGGGTCGTTGTCATCCGCTGTGCCATGGCGGTCACGATCCGGTTCCGCCAGGAAAATAAATGGAACGCCGCGCCTTTATCGCCATCGTGCTCTCGCTCGTGGTCCTCGTCGGGTATCAGGCCCTGATGCCGAAGCCCGCACCAAGACCTCCAGCGTCGGCACTTCAGACCGCACCGGAGCTTCCGTCGTCGTCGCCCACGGTGGTACCGCCGACGCTTTCATCGACGGTGCCGGTTGCGATCGCAGCGGAGCGCGCTGCTGCAGAGACCGACGTTCGGGTTGAGACAGCCACGGTGCTGGCCACGTTCTCAAACCGCGGTGGTCGACTCAAGAGCTGGAAACTCAAGAACTACAAAGACGCCAAGGGCGACCCCGTTGAGTTGATCGCTATCGATTTGGCGGCGTCGCAGCCTCTTCCCTTTACCCTGAGCGTCAGCGACGAAGCGACAACCGCGACCCTTAACAGCGCCTTGTACGCTGTGAGCGGTGCACCGGCTTCGAATTCACCGATTGCCGGCCCGACGACGCTGACGTTTGAGTATCGCAACGCCGAGATCACGGCGATCAAG
>CADEEX010000236.1 GCA_902826465.1 uncultured Acidobacteriota bacterium | reverse complement strand
AACGCGTTGATGACGCCGACGACCGTGCCGAGCAGACCCACGAACGGGGCCGTCGAACCGATGGTCGCGAGCGCAGGCACGCCCTTCTTGAGGTCCGACGCCGTGAGCGCCGACGCGCGCTGGATGGCGCGACGCACGGTGTCCATCACGTCTTCACGGCTCATGCCCTGTCCCGATTCCTGCTGGAACTGGTATTCCTGAAGGCCGGCGAGCACGACCTTGGCAAGGTGGCTGTAACGGTAGTTCTTCGAAGCCGAGAGGGCCACGGCGTCCTTCAGGCGACCTTCCTTGAGGTGCTTGGCGACCTGGGGAGCGTAGAGCTTCGACTGCGTGCGCGCCTGCTGGTAGGTGAAGAAGCGCTCAATGCCCACGCCGAGCGACCACATCGACATGACAATGAGCACGAACGCCACGGCCTTCGCGACGATCGTCATCTGAGCGAACATTTCCATCATATCCACGGGCTAATCCTCCATCAGACGAAGTCTGAAATCTGAAAACCTAAAATTTAGAAGCCGTTACAAACCCTACTGCAGCGTGAAGTTCACCGTCACCGTCATGATGACCGGCACCGGGATGCCGTTCAGCAGGGTCGGCGTGTATTGCCACTGACGCACCGCATCCAGTGCCGCCGAATCAAGCAGCGGAATCGAGCGGAGGACTTTTGCTTCCTGAACGCGCCCATCAGGCCCGATCACCGCTTCGATGATCACGACGCCCTGGACACGGGCTGACTGGGCGATGGGCGGATAGACCGGACGTTGGTCCTTGGTCTTGGTCGGCGTGCGGATCGCACCGCCGACGCGCACCGGCGCCGGCGGCGGCGGTGGGGGCGGCGGCGGGGGCGCGGCTTCAAGGCCACCGACGATACCGCCGGTGACGCCACCAACGACGCCACCTTCAACACCACTGACCGCATCGCGCGAACCCTGTTCGATGCCGGTCTCTTTGGTGATCTCCTTCGGCGCTTCGAGCGGCGCTGCGTCGGGAGCCACGTCCATCTTTGGTGGAGGCGCCTGAGCCGCCTGCGGCGGCGGCGGCGGCGGCGGTGGCGGTGGCGGTGGCGGTGGCGCCGCCACAAACGCCATCATCGACGGCGGCGTTGGCAGCACATCGGCCGCCATCAGCGGGATGATGATGATGGCGCCCAACACCACCGTGTGCGCCAGGATCGACAGCGGAACCGTATACCAGCTCCGACTGCCCACCTTCACGGATGGGTTGACGACATCACCGAACATGTCACGTGGCACGGATTAATCTCCTCTCGAGGGTCGAGCCATCCAGCCGGTCGACCGCCCGCTTGCGTCAATCGCCGTCGAGCAAAGGCGGCGATTATAGTCAGTCGAAAAACGGGGAGTCAACGAACTCCAAAGCTTAGACACCGAAGTCGTCGAAATGGCCAACGTTAGTCGTGGGCCGATCCGATCCGCATGCCGTAGAACGAGCGCCAGACAAAAAAGGCCGAAATCGCAAAAAACAGCGCCGATAGTGTCAGGGTCAGCCCCGTGCCCTGCTCAGCCGACAGATTCACCGCCAGAGACACGGCCAGCAATCCGAAGAGTGTCGTGAACTTGATGACCGGATTGAGCGCCACCGATGAGGTGTCCTTGAACGGATCGCCCACCGTGTCGCCGACGACGGTTGCGGCGTGCAGCGGGGTGCCCTTCATCTTCAGCTCAACCTCGACGATCTTCTTCGCGTTGTCCCAGGCGCCGCCCGCGTTGGCCATGAAGATTGCCTGGAACAGACCGAACAGCGCAATCGAGATCAGGTAGCCGATGAAGAAGAACGGCTCAAAGAACGCAAACGCCAGGGTCGAGAAGAACACCGTCAGAAAGATGTTGAACATGCCTTTCTGTGCGTACTTGGTGCAGATCTCCACCACCTTCTTGCTGTCTTCGACCGACGCCTTCGTCGCCCCGCTATCGAGCTTGATGTTGGCCTTGATGAACTCCACCGCGCGGTACGCGCCCGTGCTGACCGCCTGCGTTGCCGCACCCGTGAACCAGTAGATCACGGCGCCACCGGTGATCAGCCCGAGCAGGAACGGCGGATGGAGAATCGACAGCTTGTCGACGTTCCGCGTCAGGTCGGCCGTCAGCGACATGATGATCGAGAAGATCATCGTCGTCGAACCGACCACGGCCGTGCCAATGAGCACCGGCTTGGCGGTCGCCTTGAAGGTGTTGCCAGCGCCGTCGTTCTCTTCCAGCAGGTCCTTGGCACGCTCGAAGTGCACATCGAAGCCGAACTCCCGCTTGAGGCTCTCCTTGATGCCGGGAATGGTTTCGATGACCGACAACTCGAACACCGACTGGGCGTTGTCCGTCACCGGCCCGTAGGAGTCGACCGCAATCGTGACCGGCCCCATCCCGAGGAACCCGAACGCGACGAGGCCGAAGGCGAACACTGGCGCCGCGGTCATCAGCGACCCGAGACTCGGTCCCCAGATGGCGACGTAGTACGAAATGCCCATCAGCGCCGCAATGCTCAAGCCCAGCCAGTAGGCGGAGAAGTTTCCGGCCACGAAGCCGGACAGGATGTTGAGCGACGCCCCGCCTTCCTTCGACGCCGAGACCACTTCACGGACGTGCGACGACTCGGTCGAGGTGAAGACCTTGACCAGCTCCGGAATGATGGCGCCCGCGAGCGTGCCACAGGTGATGATGGTCGAGAGCTTCCACCACAGCGTGCCGTCGCCGAGCTCCTCAATCAGACCGTAGGAGACGATGTAGGTCAGCACCACCGACACAATCGACGTCAGCCACACCAGGACGGTGAGCGGCGCCTCGAAGTTCATCTTGTCGGCGTTGCCATACTTGCCTTTGGCGATCGCCTCGTTCACGAAGTACGACAGGCCGCTCGCGATCACCATCATGATGCGCATGACGAAGATCCACACCAGCAGCTTCACCTGCACCTCGACATCGTGGACCGCCAGCAGAATGAACGAGATCAACGCGACGCCCGTGACACCGTAGGTTTCAAACCCGTCGGCGCTCGGACCGACCGAGTCACCAGCGTTGTCTCCCGTGCAGTCGGCAATCACACCGGGGTTCCGCGCATCGTCTTCCTTGATGTTGAAGACGATCTTCATCAGGTCGGCGCCGATGTCGGCGATCTTGGTGAAGATGCCCCCGGCGATACGCAGCGCCGCCGCGCCGAGCGACTCTCCGATCGCAAAGCCGATGAAGCAGGGACCGGCGTAGGCACCAGGAATGAACAGCAGGATGCACAGCATCAGGAACAGCTCGACGCTGATGAGCAGCATGCCGATGCTCATGCCGGCTCGCAGTGGGATGGCGTAGATCGGAAACGGCTTGCCCCGCAGGCTGGCGAACGCCGCGCGCGAGTTCGCGAAGGTGTTGACACGAATGCCGAACCAGGCGACGCCGTAGCTGCCGGCAATGCCAATCAGCGAGAAGATCAGGATGACCGGAAGGGTCACCGCGATCGGTTTGTCCGGAATCGGCGCCAGCCAGCCAAAGTAGGCGGCGATGATGACGGCGATGAACGCCCAGAGCACCAGGATGAATTTGCCCTGCGTCACGAGATAGGTTTTGCAGGTCTCGTAGATCAGCTCCGACACTTCGAGCATCGACTTGTGCACCGGCATGTTCTTCAGCCCGGTGAACGACATCAGCCCGAAGAGCAGCCCCAAGCCGCACACCACCAGACCGCTGATCAGGAGCGTGCGGCCGTTGATGCCACGAAACTCCACCACGGAAAGGTCGGGGACGACGAGATTGGCTTCGCCCTGATGAACAACGGGCGCCGCGGCCTCAGGCTGCTGGGCCAGCGCCATGCGCGGGGTCAGCGTCGCCATGCTGACGAACATCACGAGGAGAATCAGCCGTCCAACGAGTTTCTGCACGGTCGCGTTCATCTCACCTCACCATGGGGCGAGCCGGTATGGCCCGCCGCGCGCACTAAAGGCCGACCCTCTCGGACCGGCGCACCTGGTCAATAGAAAACGACGGATTATACTCGGAACTCCGACGGCTGCTCGTCGCCTCGCGTGCCTCTGACCCTCAAGGGCAGCGCCATTCCACCGGTCAGAAAAATGCGTATCCCTTCTTCCACAGTGATGTCAGGGAACGTCGCCTTCGCACGTTCACAGATGACAATGTCGCCCAGATAGAGGTGGTTGGTCGGCACGTACACCGCCACTAGCGGTTCTGGGCCAGCACCGCGGTCGACGGTGAACTCTTTCGTCAGGAATCCAAGCGCGAATCCCTGCCGGTCTTCGAGCATCACCACGCGCTTGAAGCCGAATTCGTTGTCAGGCGAAAAAGCGACGACGAGCTGCTTCACCGGTGCGTAGATGGTTCTGAACACCGGCACGCGGAGCAGATAGCCCTCGCCGCGCTGCAGGAATCGCTTGCCGATGACGTTGGTCGCCAGCACGCCGACGAGCAGAACGCCAGCGGCGGTGGTAGCGATCCCCAGCCCGGGCACACTGCGCCCGAGCAACTCCTGATAGATCGGCCCCGTCAGGCCGTCGACGATGCGAAACAGCCAGATGAACGCTGCCACCGTGATGAACAGCGGCACTGTGACGAAGAACCCGGCGATGAAGCGGCGTCGTAGCCAGGGCATCTCAGTGACCCGCGACCGTCACTGGAGCCATCCGGCGCCCACGGCGACCAGCAGGGCGGCGCCCGCGACGATGCGATACCAGGCAAACGGCGCAAACCCCTCCCGCCGCACGTAGCCAAGAAATGGCTTCACGACAACGAGCGCCGCGAGAAACGCTGCGACGAAGCCCACGGCGATGCTGCCAACGCGATCGGGCGTCACCTGGTGCCTCAATTCAATCGCGCTGTGGGCAAAAGCTGCGGCCATCGTCGGCATGGCAAGGAAAAACGAAAACTCCGCCGCGGTGGTGCGATCGAGCCCCATCGCCAGGCCACCAACGATCGTGGCGCCGCTGCGTGAGACACCAGGAACAAGCGCCAGCACCTGAAACAGCCCGATCCCGAGGGCCTGACCGTAGGACGTGTCGTCTACCCGGGTGACGGTGGTTCGTCCGGCGCGACGCTCGAGGAACAACATCACCAGGCCGCCCACCACGAACGCCGCCGCGATGACGACCAGGCTCTGATGCAACACCGACTCGACATAGTCGGCCGCCAGCAGCCCCGCAACGACCGCAGGTGCGAATGCCGCCAGCAACATCACCGTAAAACGGCGCGACGAGGGGCGCGCGCGAAGCCCGCTCACCACCTCCCACACCTTGGCGCGATAGAGCCAGACGACGGCCAGAATCGAACCGAGCTGAATCATCTCGGTGAAGACACTGCCCGGATCGTTGAATCCGAGCAGTCGCTCTCCGATGAGCAGGTGTGCCGTCGAAGAGATCGGCAAGAACTCGGTGAGGCCCTGAACCACCCCGAGGATCGCCGCCTGGACCAAGGTGTTTATGACGCCTTCACTTTGCGTTGCGGCTTCGCTTTGCGCGTCGGCTGCGCGGCGGTCACGGCAGTCAAAGCCCCTGGAGCCAGTGCGCGGGTCGGTGCGGCTCCGGCCCAGAAGGTGACCGTGGCCGCCGCCACGAACACGCTCGAATACGTGCCGGTGATGATGCCGACGATCATGGTGAACGCGAACCCGCGCAGCACCTCACCTCCAAACACGAACAACGACACGGCGCTGAGGAGCGTCAGGCCGGCGGTGAGCACCGTGCGCCCCAACGTCTGGTTGATCGACCTGTTGATCACCTCGTGCAGCGAATCACGGCGCATCGAACGCAGGTTCTCGCGCACACGGTCGAAGATGACGATCGTTTCGTTGGTCGAATAAACAGTGACGGTGAGAATCTCAGAAATCACATTCAGCGACAGGTCGTACTGAAAGAACGCCAGGAACGCGATGGTCACCAGCAGGTCGTGCAACGTCGCGACGACTGCGCCGACGCCGAAACTGAGCTGATAGCGAAACGCGATGTAGGCGAGAAGAATGACCAGGGAGAAGACGGTGGCCTGAATCCCCTTGGTCGTGAGCTCGCGGCCCACAGTCGGGCTGACGATCTCTGTGCCGACGATTGTAAAGTTGCCCAGGTTGGCGCCGCGCAAGGCCGCTGTCACCTTGTCTTTGGTGGCACTGATCGCGTCGGCCGTCTCCTCGCCGCTCTGCGGCACTCGGCTGTACACCTGGTGCAGTGCCGGGTCGCCGTAGCTCTGGATGACGACGTTCTGTCCGCCGAACGTCTGCTCCAGGGCGGCGCGTACCTGCTGCACCGACACGTCGTTGTCGAACTGCGTGATGACGGCGGTACCACCGGCGAACTCAATCCCGCGCGGCAGCCCCTTCGTCATGATGACGCCGAGGCCAGCGAGGATGATGATCCACGAGAGCACGACGGCGTGCCAGCGCCAGCGCAGAAAATCGAAGTTGGTGTCTTTGAAAATGTGCATGGTGCTAGATGGACAGTGTCGTTACTTGACGCTTGCGCGACAGCTCGAGCTCGAACAGTGTCTTCGACACGAAGGTCGCGGTGAACAGGTTCGACACGAGACCGAGGAAAAGCGTGACGGCGAAGCCGCGAATCGGCCCGGTACCGAACTGGAACAGGAACGCCGCCGAAATGAGCGCGGCAAGGTGCGTATCGATCAGCGTCAGGAAGACGCGGCTGAAGCCGGCGTTGATCGAGGCCCGAACTCCACGCTGCGCCTCGAGCTCTTCCTTGATGCGCTCGAAGATGAGCACATTCGAATCGACGCCGATGCCCATGGTGAGCACGAAGCCGGCGATACCGGGGAGCGTCATCACGCCGCCCATGTAGGCCATGAGAC
>CADEEX010000235.1 GCA_902826465.1 uncultured Acidobacteriota bacterium | reverse complement strand
CAATTGTTTGTCCCCGCTGTGGTGTACCCAGCGCCAAGGTGATCGGTCGGTCCGAATCGCTTCCCGTCGTGTATCTCCGCTGTGAAGACTGCGGACGTACCTCCATCTCTCCCGAATAGCGACTTACAGATTTCACGCGTTCGCGACCCACGCTGTAACAGCGGGGGCGCGGGCGCGCGTCGTGTGGCGCACGCTCTGAAGCGTTAAGTTGTGCATACAGTGTCTGTTACGGCGATACGGCCGTGGCGGCACGATTTGCGCAATGCCGCTGGCTGATGGCGTTCCACGACGGCCTCGGCGAACGACGCACCGCTCAGGATCCTGCTGGCGCTGACGTCGACCTCTTGAGGCTCCGGCAGGAGCTCTCGACCGTTCCTTCCTTCGAGTTCGCTCTGCGCGAGCGGATCAGTCGTCTCGCGAACTTCCGCCATCCAGCCTTCGCGCGAATCCGCAGCCTGGAGCGCCCGTCCGCCTCGGACAACGCGCTCACCGTGGTGTCTGACCACGCGCCGGGCGTTCGTCTCTCGGTGTTGCTGACCGCGGCCGAAGAGCGCGGCGTGCCGGTCGATCTTGGCGCGGCGCTCTGCCTGTTGCGGCAGCTCGTTCCGGCGATTGCCATCCTCCACGAGACCGCGCGCGACGCGGCGCACGGCGCGATCGCGCCCGAGCGTCTGATCGTGACGCCGTCGGCACGTCTCATCGTGGCCGAGTACGCCCTCGGCTCTGCGCTCGAGCAGTTGCTCTTCGCGCGCGACCGCTACTGGACCGAACTGCGGGTGCCACTGCCGCGCGCCGCCGGACTGGCGCGCTTCGATCATGCCGCTGACGTGCTGCAGATCGGGGTCGTCGCCCTCTCCCTCATCCTCGGCCGCCGGTTGAAGGACGATGAACACGGGGGGCGGCTGGCAGACCTCGTGGCGTCGGCGCGAGCGACCCTGGCCGATGGCGGTTCGGACGTGCTCCCAGACGCGCTGCAGCAGTGGCTGCAACGTGCCCTGCATCTCGATGCGCGCGGCGCATTCCCCTCGGCCATTGAGGCGCGGCTGGCGTTCGACCGGGTCATTGAAGAATGCGGTGATGACGCATCGCCGACGCGTCTCGAGGCGCTGCTGGCACGATGCCGCGGCGAATGGACGCCGAGGGCCGTTGCCGCCGACCCGCCGAAGGCGTTGGCGCGGCCGACCATTGTGGACTTCAAGCCGTTGGCCGAGGCGCCGCGTCCCGTGACGCCACTTCCGTCACCGATACCAAGCGCCACGGCGGTTGCGGCTGTGCCGCCGGTGGCGCCGCGTGCGGCGACACCCACGGGCTCTTCGTCTCCTGAATCTTTCATTGCCACGACTGTCGTTCGCTCAGGCCCGGATCGTGCGCCTGCCATGTCGTCATCGTTCCTTGGCGTGCCGACCCAGGACGATGCCACCGGTGTGGACGACGAAGTGATCGCCACGCCTGCCCGCCGCTCAAAGACGCCGATGGTGGCGGCCGTGCTCGTCGCGGTGGCGGTGATCGGCATTGCGGCGACCGTCGCGCGTCCGCGCCTGTTCCCGAGTGCGCCGGCGCGTGTCACCACCGGGACGCTGATCATCACCACCGATCCGTCCGGCGCGCAGGCGAGTGTTGATGGCGTGGCGCACGGCGTGACGCCGCTGACCCTCGCATTGCCACCCGGTGCGCACACACTCATCGTGCGCGGCGAGCACGGAGAGCGCACGGTCCCCGTGACCATCGCGGCCGGTTCGCAGGTCGCACAGTATCTCGACATGCCGAAGCCGGCGCCCGCGCCACCGGCCGTTGAGCCTGCACCGCTCAGCGAGCCGGTGGCGACGGTTCCTGTGACTGCGGTCGCGGACGCGGCGCTGCTGGCCGGCTGGGTGGCGGTGACGAGCCGCTTCGACGTCCAGTTGTTCGAAGACGGCAAGCTGCTCGGGACGAGCGAGAGCGACCGCATCATGGTCGGGGCCGGGAAGCACGAGATCGAACTGGTGAACGACGAACTCGGCTACCGCGGCACGCGCGCGGTGCAGGTGGCGCCAGGCAAGGTGTCGATGCTCAGCATCGACCCGCCGAAGGGCACGATCGCGTTGAACGCGATTCCATGGGCGGAGGTCACGATTGACGGCGAACGGGCCGGCGAGACACCGCTCGGCAACGTCAGCCTGCCCATCGGCGCCCACGACGTCGTCTTCCGGCATCCGGAGCTGGGAGAACAGCGGTACCGCGTGTCGCTGACCCTGAAGGCGCCGTCTCGCCTCAGCGCTGACTTGAGGAAGAAATGACCGGCTGGCTGAATGTCGGCATTGCCGCCCTGGTTGTTGCGCTGGTCTCGCCACCACTCGCGGGGCCTGATGCCGACGATTCGCTCGCCGCGGCGCGCGAACGCTATGCCGCGGCCGAATACGAAGATGCGCTGCAGATGCTGATGCGTCTCGAGACGAGCGATGGGAACGACGCCCGCGCCGCCGCGCAGGTGCGCGCCTATTGTCTGCTGGCGCTGGGCCGATCGGGCGATGCTGAGGAGGCGATTGCGGTCGTCGTGTCCGCCGACCCGTTCTACCGTCCGTCCGACGCCGATGCCTCGCCGCGGGTACGCGCCGCGTTCAGCGATGTGCGCCGCCGGGTGCTGCCGGCCCTCGTGCAGCAGCAGTATGCGACGGCCAAGTCGAAGTTTGATGCCAGGGACTTTGTCGCCGCCCGCGATGGTTTCACCACGGTGCTTCGCGCGCTGGCCGATCCGGATGTGGCCGACGCCGCGTCACAACCGCCGCTGTCCGATCTGGCCATGCTGGCCGGCGGGTTTCGCGATCTGAGTGTCACGGCGGCGACGCCTCCGCCCATCAACGCCAGGCCGCAGCCGCAGGCGGTGACTGCCGGGACGCTGGCGGCGCACATTTACACAGCCGACGATCGGCAGGTGACGCCGCCCACGGCGGTGAAGCAGCCGATGCCGTCGTTCACATTGGTGGGGTCTCCGCCCCCGCCAGGACTGCTCGATCTGGTCATTGACGAACACGGCCAGGTGGAGCAGGCGTCGATGCGGACGTCCATCACCCCGCGCTACGACCAGCTGGTGGTCGCGTCAGCGAAAGACTGGAGGTTTGCGCCGGCGTTACTCGATGGCCGGCCGGTGAGGTATCGGAAAGTCGTGCAGATTACCGTGCAGCAGTAGGAGTGCCGCGGTCCGTTGAGGACCACGTGCCGGACTCGTGGGAACGCTATCGCAGGGGAGGGACCTATGGTTTCGTGCCACCAGATGCGTCACGCTTCGCCCGCAGCAACTCGACCACCTCCCGATGATTCCCCATGGCCGCCATGAGCCACGCGGTCTGATTCCCCGCGTTGGTCTTCTCCATGTCAGCGCCGCGCGCCAGCAGCAGTTCGACGAGCGGCGTGAAACCTCCGACCGCGGCATTCATCAGCGCGGTCGTGCCCTGGCCGTCGGCGGCGTCGATGCTCGCGCCGCGGTCGAGCAGCATCGTGATCGCCGGCAGGCAGTTGCTGGCGGCGGCGAGTACGAGCATCGGCGACCCGTTCAGATCGGCGGCGATTGACGCGCCGGACTCGAGGAGGATCCGTGCCGCGTCGGTGTGGCAGCCGCGCACCGAGAACGCCAGGGCGAGGTCGTTGCCTTTCTTCAGCCCGGCCTTGACCATGGCGTCAAGGAACGCCGCGTGGCCGTTAGCGGCGGCGTAAATCAGAGCGGTACTGCCATTGGTGTCTTCGACGGTGAGGTCGGCGCGCTGCTGCAGCAGTGCGTTGGCCACCGCCGGATTGCCGCCGAGCGCGGCCGCCAGGAGTGCGGTGCGTCCTGCCGAGTCCTTGTGGTTCACGTCGGCCTTCGCGGCCAGGAGTGCGTCGACTGCCTGAAGGTGCCCGCCAAAGGCGGCGGCCATCAACGCGGTGGCGCCTCCGGCGCTGGTCGCGTTCACATCGGCGCGATGCCTGACCAGCGCGGTCACGGCCGCCGCCCGGTTGGCCGCCGCGGCAGCCATCAGCGCTGTCATGCCATCACGATCCTTGGCCGCCAGATCTGCGCCCCCCGCGGCGAGCGCGTCGATGACGGCGACATGGCCTTCGCGCGCCGCGAGCATCACGGCGCTTTCCCCGTCCTGATCGGCCGCCACACTCGCACCCGCGGCGAGCAGCGCCTTCACGGCGTCGGTGTGTCCGTAGAGCGCGGCGATGCCGAGCGGAGTCATCTTGCTCTCGCCCTGCACGTCGACGGGTGCCTTGTCGGCGAGTGCGGCGCGAATCTCCGAGACATTGCCCGCCATGGCGGCCTGGAGCAGCCGCTGTTCGGCGGCGGCGAAGACGCGTGGCGGTGGTGCCTCTGCCGTGGCCGAGCCTTGGCCCAGCGTCGACTGTGTTTGCCCGGCGACGGCTGGTGTGGCGCACGCCACACACACCGCCGAGAGGACGACCGAACGGAGGCGGGACGACATGACGGTGGGGTACACAGTGGGGCAGTATAGAGCGAACGACAGTCTTGCAGTAGTTGACGGCCCTGTGTCAGAATCCCGGCTGCGTTTTTACGAGTCTTTGTTGCCCTGAGACGGCGTGCCTTGCGCGCGACCGCTTAGAAATATCACTCGGTTTTCGGTCGGTTGAAAAGGGAGAGCGGGAACTATGCACCGCGTGTCGTCTGCACTCATGTTCGGATTCGCTCTGACGCTGGCCGGCCTCGTCTCGATCAGCAATGTGTCGCTCAGCGCCCAGAACCCGGGCGGCAGCCCTGAAGGCAAGACGCTGAAGAACCCGGTGGCGACCTCTCCGGCGTCGATCGCGGCCGGAAAAGCGGCCTATACGAAGAACTGTGCGTTCTGCCACGGACCCGAGGCCAAGGGCGATGGCAAGATGGCGCCGAAAGACACCCACCCGTCGGATCTGACCGACGCCAAGTGGGATCGCGGTGCCACCGACGGCGAAATCTACCTCGTGCTCCTGAACGGCGCCGGTCCCGACTTCAAGATGAAGGGGTTCAAGGCCCCCCGCGTGTCGGAAACCGACCTCTGGAACATCGTCAACTACCTGCGCAGCGTCGGCCCGAAGAAGTAACGCGTCGCCGACATTGGGTGTGAAGACTATGCGCTTCCCTGCGCTCGTAGTGTGCGTGATGGTCGCCGGCGCCGGCATCGGCTGCGGCTGGCTGGACGATCGTCCTGCGCCCGTGACGCCGGCCAATTACACGGCTGGTGCGCAGTCGCAGAACTCGACCACCTTTACCTCGGCGCGCCCGTCGTTCGGCGCGGCGGTGAACGACTTTTTCTGGGTCAAGAAAGAAGCGATCCAGCCGATCGAGTTTCCCCACGTTACCCACATCAAGAACGGCATCACCTGCACCGAATACTGCCACGAGAGCGTCACGAAGGGGCCCGAGGCAGGACTGCCGAGCATCAACACTTGCCTCATCTGCCACGCCGCCATCGCGACCGAGGCGGAGCGCATCAAGACCATCACAGCATGGTCTGAGAAGGGGCTCGATGCGAACTGGCAGCGCGTCTACAAGTTCGCCGAGCCCGCTCACGTGAAGTTCAACCACGCACCCCACATTCGCGCCAACGTCGAGTGTTCCACCTGTCACGGCGATATCGCCAACCAGACGGTGGCGCAGTTGAACACCACGCTCGACATGGGGACCTGCGTCTCGTGTCATCGGGAAAAGCAGGCGCCGAACGACTGTCTCACCTGTCACTACTGATCCCGATGGACCGCCGTTCCTTCATCAAGCTCACCGCCATTACCGGGTCGACTGCGGCGCTCGCCAGCTGCGGCAGTCCTGAAAACCAGGTCATTCGTTTCCTGCCCGACGAAGAGCTCGTGCCAGGCGTCGCCGAGTGGAAGCCCAGCGTCTGCCCGCAGTGCGGCGGAGGTTGCGGCCTCACCGTGCGCGTGATGCAGGCCGACGTCGAGACCACGCGGAATGGCCAGGCCGGCGTCGTCCGTGCGGGTGTTGCCAAGAAGCTCGAAGGCGCGACCACGCACCCGATCAATCAGGGCGGCTTGTGCGCACGGGGGCAGGCAGCCGTCCAGGTCACCTATCATCCGGATCGCATCACGCAGCCGCTGAAGCGGAGCGGCGCGCGTGGCGAAGGCAAGTTCGATCTCATTACCTGGGATCAGGCGATTGCGGAACTGGTGACGAAGCTCGATGAGATCGCTGCGGCGGGCGATCAGAAGTCGTTGGCGTTTCTCTCGACCCCACATCGCAGCCAGCGTCAAAGCCTGACCGGGCAGTTCCTCAGCAAGTTTGGTGCGCCTGCCGCGGTCGTGGTCGACCCCTTCGGCGACCAGGTCTTGCGGCGCGCCAACGAGATGAGCTTCGGCCAGGCGCAGCTACCCACCTTCGACCTGCGCAACGCCCGCTTCGTCCTCAGCTTCGGCGCCGATTTCCTTGGCACCTGGAACTCGCCGGTTTCACAGAGTCAGGGCTACGGGCACATGCGGCAGGGCCGGCCCGGCATCCGGGGCTACTTCGTGCAGGTCGAGTCTCGCATGACGACGACCGGGGCCAACGCCGATCACTGGATTCCAGCGAACCCTGGCACCGAGGGTGTCCTTGCCTTGGGGGTGGCGCACGTGCTGCTCGAGCACAGTCTCCGTCCGGCCACGAACGGTCGCGCGTCGCAATTCATCGAAGGATGGGCGACCGGGCTCGAAGAGTATTCTCCCGAGAACGTCGAGAAAATCACCGGCGTGAAACCTGAACGGCTCGAACGTCTGGCGCACGAAATCGTTGAGCAGCTGCCAGCGGTGGCAATCGTCGGCGGCGCGCCGCTGGCGCACACCAACGGCCTGTTCACGGCGCTCGCGGTGAACGCGCTC
>CADEEX010000234.1 GCA_902826465.1 uncultured Acidobacteriota bacterium | reverse complement strand
GTATGCCGCTTTGATCACTGACGGTGCCGGCCAGTGTGGAGGTCGGGAGCTGGGCGAGCACAAAGTCCTGGCGTACGCTCGATCCGCTGAAACTGTTCACGATGGCTTCCGCGCTCTGGTAGCTCACAGCGCTGACCGACACCTCGAGCGCCTGACGCGGAAGGCTATTGAACACGTATCGACCGGTGATGTCGCTCGAGGTTGTCACGAGCGCCACCTTGGACCCGCCTGAGTGCACCATCACGGTCGCACCCGTGACAGGCCGCCCTTGGTTGTTCGTCACGTCGCCGCTCAGTGTGACGGTTCCAGACGCGACGACCGGATTGTCGTTGGGCCGGCAACTGATCCCCGTGGAGACCCGTAAATAACAGTGCCGAGAATATTGAGAATAGCCAGAGGCGGGGACCCGAGCGTGGACGCATCGCCAGTATTTTATGTGTCGTTAGACTCGTGCCCAGATGGACCTCCGGCCCGGTGACTCGATTGGCGGGCAGTCCGTCATGGTAGTGTCTGACCGACAGGGTGTGAGTCCCCCCGACATCCCGACAGCCATGTCCCTCGAGACTGACGCCGCGCCACTCCCCCTGTGCGTCGGCGCGGTGGCGACGGTCGTGGGCACCGGCGTGTGGCTGGCCTCATACGTTCGGCCCGTCTCCGAGATCGCCAGCGCGCTCGCCGCCAACGGTCTGCTGATTGTGCCGCTTGGCTGGCTGATCGTGCGCGCTGTGCTTCCGACGCGAGAGCGTCAGGCAGGGCAGGCTGCGCGGGCGGCGCTGGTGCTGACCACAGGGTACGCGGCCACCACGCTGGTGGCGCTCCTCCTGGGCGAACTCGGCCTGCTGGCCATCATGCCGCTCCTGTATGCCGCGCTGGTTGCGGCGTGGATCTGGAGCACACGCGCGACCGTTCTCCAGGTGTGGCGGCGACCGAAGGCGCCGCCGACCTCGCTTTGCGTTGTCGTGATCATCACGTGTCTGGGCCTGGTGGCCATAACGCCGTTGATGACGCCGATCAGGACCGCCGCTTCCGGAAATCTGGTCAGCTACGCCTACATCGACGCCTACCAGAGTCTTGGATTTCTTCAGAGCCTGACCCGACATATCCCGGCGCTCGAGAACGCAGGGTTGGCGGGTGTGCCCTCGCGGCTATATCCGGATTTCCACTACACCTACCTGGCCATCCTGCAGCGGACCATGGGCGCCACCGCTTCGGACGTGTACTTCGTCCACGGCAGCATGCTGCTCGTGTTGCTCGGAACCCCGCTCGCCTACGCCACCGGTCGCGAGATGACCGGCACCAGGCTGGGTGGGTACGTACTGGCGACGATGCTCTATGTCGGCGTCGTGCCCAATCTCTACGACCTCAATCCGACGCTGGCGGCTGTGCCGTTGCCGTTCATGCCGACGTTCAATCAGTCCCACTTTTATTCGCCACGGTTCAACCAGCATGAGGGCGCCGGCGCCCTCATCGTCCTCAGCGCCGGGCTGTGTCTGGCGATAGCCGGCGCGACACGCGACGAGCGGACGAGGTTTCGCGGTCTGCTGCTGGGCGGTGTCTTCGTGGGCTTGCTCGCCCGTTTTCGCAGCCAGCATCTGTTGTCGATGGGACCGGCGTTCGTGGCGGTCTCAGTCGCGCTGGCGTGGAAGAGGCGCAACCGGAGCGATCTGGTGGGAATCGTCAGCCTCGGGGTGACAGTCGCGGCGTTGTGGCTGCAATCGTTCGACGGTGGCTACGACGAGGGGAGCGCGAACCTGGTCGTGCGCTATGGAACGGTGGGCGTCGCCATCCTGAACGGATGGTTTCTCCCCGCTCGGTTGCACGCCGCCTTCACGGCGCTGCCGGCAGCGATCGCGCCGGCCGTCGCCGTTGTCGCGATGGTCGCGTTCCGATATGTCGGGATGAACCTTGGCCTGTTCATGGCGGCGCGCTGGACGCGCCTGGCGGTGCTGCGACGGCCCGGCACCTGGCCGGAAGCGTTCTGGCTGCTCGGCATCGCGAGCGCGATTGTGACGGCACTGCTGATTGAGCGCGATACGTTGACGATCGGCCTGCAGATTCTCCAGATCACCCACGTGCTGTCCGTGCTCCTGGCGGCGCCGGCCGTCTACGGCCTTGTGCGCGTGGCGAGCGATCGGCTGGCAGGCCGGACGTATCGGCAGTGGGCCGCGGGCGCCGCCGTTCTTCTGACGCTCACAGGCGTGGCCTGGCGCGGCGCCGAGGCCGCCCTTCACGATCAGCCACGCCGGGCCTACCCGATTTCGCAGGACGAACGTGAGGCCTATCACTGGCTCCGAACATCGACGCCGTACGGTGCCGTCGTGGCCGTTCATCCGGATCACACCGTGAACGAGGACCGCGAGCCGGTGACGCGCGTCAACATGCTGTCGGCGTTGACTGACCGTCGCGTCTACCTCCAGCGGACCGGCCGAGACCAGCGAGCGATCGCGCTCGAGCGCGCGACCAGGCTGCGGGCCTTGTTCGCCGCGGAGTCAGACACGGCAGTCTGTGCGGCGGCCACTCAGCTTCCGGTCGATTTCGTGATCGCCTACGCCGATACGCCGCTCACCGCTGCCGGCAGTCGATGTGTGCCCGAGGTCTTTCGCCGGGGCGACACGCGAATCTATCGCCTGCAACCAGACGCATTACCATAGGCTGTCGCAGACCACCTCGTGCCGACATTGCTGGCGCTCGCCGTCCTTATCTCCGCACTGCTCGTGGTCACCACGATTGGCTACCTCGTGGTCCTTCGGATCGTCGTGTGGCTGCGGCCGCGACGCGAATCAGCGGCCCTCTCGCAGCCGCGGATTGCGATCGTCGTCCCGACGCTCAACGAAGCCACGTTCATCGCAGGGAAGATTGTCGACCTTCTGCAGAGCGACTATCCGCGGGATCGGGTGACCATTTACGTGGTCGACGGCGGATCGACGGATGGCACCGTCGAGATCGTGCAGCAGGTCATCGACGGCGGCGCACCCGTCGAGTTGATCCGCATGGCACGGACGAGCGGACATGGCGAACAGGGGCTGCTGGCCTTGCGTTGTCTGTCCGAGGAGATTGTGGTCTTGACCGATGCCGACGGACGTCTGCATCCGTCCTGCATCTCACGCCTGGTGTCGTGCCTCGAGAACGACTCGCAACTCGCCGTGGTCGGGGCGGCAGTGCATCCGGACTCGACGCTGGCAGAGGAGCGTCTCCACTGGCACTTCCTGAATCGCCTGTGGTGGCTCGAGGGTGAATCGCTGGCTGCGGGGTCTGTCTCGGGCGTCTGCTATGGGGTGCGCCGCTCGCTGCTGGGTCCGCTCGGCGAATCCGCCGCGGCGCTCGACATGCATCTCGCTCTTACGGCCAGCGCCAGAGGACGCAAGGTGCGTCTCTGTCGCGAGGCGGTGGCCACTGAACTGCGTGTTCCCCAGTCGGCCGCGGCACTCATTCGTTGGCGCCGGCAGCGCGGTCGTCACTATGCCGACGAACTGCGGCGCGCCTGGCGGCAGCCGCACGCCCGACTGGGCCCACGCATCGCCTGCGGTGTGCGTCTGTGGCACGTGCACGTCACCCCGCATCTGGCTGCGGCGTTCGCCGCGCTGCTCGCGCTCATTTGCCTGCAGACGTGGCAATGGGCGCTGGCGCTCGGAGCCGTGGTCATCGTGCCGGCCTGCGGGGTCTATATCGCTGCTTCGACACGGCCGACGCGTCCGACCGCAGGAACGTTCGTGGCTAGCGGGCGCCTGCTCGCCCTGACTTGGCTTTCGTTGCTCACCCTCCGGCCCCGCGCCGGCGCATTCACCTCGGAGATTCCCGATGTTGTCTCAGTCGATCACGATGGCGTCCCGGTACGTCGCGCACCGGTTTCGCAGCCTGCATCCGTTCGACGTTCAGGCGATGCTGCTGAACGCGTGCAACCTGCGGTGTGAGTACTGCCGGTGCCCTGAAGTCCGCACCAAGGTGATGACGACAGCGCAGTGGCTCGACACGATTGAGGGGCTGCGCCGTGTTGGCACCCTGCGGATCAAATGGCAGGGGGGAGAGCCGACGCTTCGAGAAGACTTCAATGTTCTTGGCGCCGCCACGCGGAAGGCGGGGATTCGCAACTCGGTCATCACCAACGGCACGCTGATTCCGGCAAAGCCGCAGCTGCTCGATCATGTTGACGAGATCATCTTCAGTCTCGACGGCTCGAGCGCCGAGGTCAATGACCGTCTTCGTGGCAACGGTGTTCACGCGCTGGTGGTGGCCAGCATCGATCTCGCGCTGGCGCGCGGCATCACGGTCTACGTCAATCAGGTCATCACCCAGGAGAACTGGGACGATGTCGAGCCGATGCTCGAGTTCTGCGAAGGTCGCGGTATCAAGCTCAATGCGCAGCCGGTGATGACGGGGGTGGAGTTCTACGACAACGACGTGATCCGCCAGCGGTTGATGCTCTCAGCGGAGAACACGCGGACCCTGTTCGGGCGGCTGGCTGCCTGGCAGCGTGCCGGCCGGTCGGTGCTGTTTCAGGCGGAAACCTACGAGCGCTCGGGCGAATGGGCTGACTATGCCCAGCTGACGACCCCGTCCGATGCCGAGTCGTCGTGCATGGCCGGACGCTACTACGTGCATATCACCGCCAACGGCGACATTCGCCCGTGCATCCAGCACGGCCAGCCGTTCACGCCCAAGAACCTGCTGGAGGACGGACTCGAGCACGCGCTCGAGCACGCCCGGCATCACGCCTGCGGCAACTGCTACACGGTGTATCTCAACGAACGCAAGTCGCTCTTTGCGCTGCGCCCGGCCGCCGTCCTCGGCGTGCTGCGACGGGGGTAGCGCCAGACGTGGTGACGGCGCGGGAAGGCCAGCGTCGTTCTAGTTCATCGAGCACGAGCCCGGCCCGCGGGGGTCGCCGCAACTGCCGCACGGACCAGCCGCCCGAACCGGCTGCGCACCGCCGCTGGTCGCGCGCGCGGCAAACGTCGACAACTGCTTGTCGAGCGCGTGGCTCGCACACGACGGGCACGAGGGCGTCTGTCCTTCGCGCGTCAGATATTCGAACTCGCGGCCGCAGTCCCGGCAGGCGTATTCGTAGATCGGCATGACGGTATTGTGACGTACATCAGTGCCGCCCGGTGGCGTCGCTGGGAGATGGCTGAGCCTCGATCGCCGGCGGTTTCCTCTGGTGGTGCCCAGGCCGGTATACTGAGAGGATGTCCGTAGCGAATCCGTTCAGACGTAACGTCGCCATCATTGCCCACGTTGACCATGGCAAGACCACATTGGTCGACGCCCTCCTGCACCAGAGCGGCACCTTCCGCGCCAACGAGCGCGTCGCCGAGCGGGCGATGGATAGCAACGACCTGGAACGCGAGCGCGGTATCACGATTCTCGCCAAGAACACCGCGGTTCACTATAACGACCTGCTGATCAATATTGTTGACACGCCCGGCCACGCCGATTTCGGCGGCGAAGTGGAACGCACACTCTCGATGGTTGACGGGGTGATGCTGCTGGTCGATGCATCGGAAGGCCCGCTGCCGCAGACGCGTTTCGTTCTGCGCAAGGCGCTCGAGCGCCGGCTCACGCCGATTGTCGTCGTCAACAAGATTGATCGTCCTGACGCCCGTCCGCAGGAAGTGCTCAACGAGATCTACGACCTCTTCATCGACCTCGACGCCAGCGAAGATCAGCTCGAGTTCCCGGTGCTCTACACCAACGCGAAGATCGGGACGTCGACCACCGAGATGCACGGCAACGGCACGGATCTCCGGCCGCTCTTCGACGCCATCGTCAAGCACGTGCCGCCGCCCAAGGGCAACCCCGAGGGGTCGCTGCAGTTGCTGGTCGCCAATCTTGATTCGAGCGACTATCTCGGTCGTATTGCCATCGGTCGTATCTTCAACGGCCGCGTTCGCATCGGCGACATGGTCTCGGTCTGCAAGCTCGACTCGAAGATCATTCCGGTGAAAGTGACGAAGCTGTTCGCGTTCGACGGCCTGAAGCGCGTCGACATCCAGGAGGCGGCCGCCGGCGATATCGTGTGCCTGGCCGGCATCGACGACATCACCATCGGCGAGACCATTGCCGATGTGGAGCACCCGACGCCGATTCCGCCGATTGCCATCGACGAGCCGACGGTGTCGATGATCTTCGGTGTCAACACCTCGCCCGTGGCCGGCCGCGAAGGGCAGTACGTCACCTCTCGCCAGATCAAGGATCGCCTCGACAAGGAACTGCTCGGCAACGTCTCGATTCGCGTCGAGCCGACTGAAACGCCCGAGCAGATGAAAGTGGTCGGCCGTGGTGAACTGCAGCTGTCGATTCTGATCGAGATGATGCGGCGCGAGGGGTTCGAGATTCAGGTGTCGCGTCCCGACATCGTGACCAAGGTGATCAATGGCGTCATGAGCGAGCCGGTCGAAGACCTCGTAATCGACGTGCCTCAGGACCACCAGGGCGTCGTCATTGCGCAGGTCGGCGAGCGCAAAGGGACGATGACGAAGATGGTGAACAACGGCAGCGGCCGCGTTCGCCTCGAGTTCCGCATTCCGGCGCGCGGGCTCATCGGGTTCCGGTCGCAATTCATGACCGACACCAAGGGCACTGGCATCATGAACCACATCTTCGCGGCGTGGGAGCCGTGGCACGGCGAAATCGCGGCGCGTCAGAATGGCGTGCTGGTGGCCGACCGTACCGGTGTCGCGACGTCGTACGCCATCTTCAACCTGCAGGAGCGCGGCGAGATCTTCATCGACCCGGCCATTCAGGTCTACGAAGGCATGATCATCGGCGAGAACTCGCGGCAGGCCGACATGGACGTCAACGTCTGCAAGTAAAAGAAGCAGACGAACATGCCCGCCTCGTCTG
>CADEEX010000233.1 GCA_902826465.1 uncultured Acidobacteriota bacterium | reverse complement strand
CCGCCGGGCACTGTTGACTGCGGCACCGGGCGCTCTTCAATCGGCCACACGGGCGCGCCCGTGCGTCGGTCGAACACGTAGACGAAGCCCTGCTTGCTGACCTGCGCCACGGCCGGAATGCGGCGGCCAGCCACCGTGATGTCGATCAGAATCGGCGGTGCGGGAAAGTCGTAGTCCCACACACCGTGATGGACGGCCTGGAAGTGCCAGACGCGCTTGCCGGTGGTGGCGTCGAGACAGACCAGGCTCTCGGCGAACAGGTTGTCGCCGTGCCGATGACCACCGTAGTAGTCGCTGGTGGGCGTGCCGAACGGCAGGTAGATGTAACCGAGCGATTCGTCGACGGTCATCATCGACCAGACATTGGTGTTGCCCGTGTAGGCCGCCGATCCGTTCTCCCAGGTCTCGTACCCGAACTCGCCCGTCTGCGGCACCGAGTGGAACGTCCACAGCTTCTTGCCGGTCACCACGTCGAATCCGAAAATGTCGCCTCGGGGCGCTTCTTTCGAGAACGGCACGTCACTGATGTTGGAACCTGCGACGACGACGTTCTTCACGACGACCGGCGTTGAGTTGATGGCGTAGTTGCGGCCACGCTCGGCGTACGGCAAGTCGCCGATCACGTCGACGCGGCCGTTGCTACCGAACGACGCATCAGGCTTGCCGGTTTCGGCGTCGATCGACACCAGGTGCGCGTCGTGCGTGCCGCTGATAATCCGTTTGCGGACGCCGTCGCTCCAGTAGGCCGCGCCGCGGTGCGTGAAACCGAGATTTGGTGGACGCCCGAGCTTCCATGTTTCAGGGTCGTGCTGCCACAACGTCCGGCCCGTGATCGGGTCAATCGCCGCGTAGATGCCGAGCGAGGTCGTTGTATAGAGGACGCCGTTCACCATGAGCGGCGTGTCCTGATAGGCGCCGGCGCGCGCTGCCGGAGTGGCTTTCACGATGTCGTTGTCTGGCGAACTCCATCGCCACGCCACTTCGAGGTTCGCGACATTGGCGGGCGTAATCTGGTCGAGCGGCGAGTACTTCGTGCTCGCCGCGTCGCCGCTGTAGTGGCGCCACTCCCCTCGCGGTGTGCCACCAGGCGACTGAGCGGCCAGGCCGGCGACGACGACGGTGGCAACGACGAGAGGTGGAAAGACACGCGACATGGCCGCTCCTCACTGATCGCAGGAATGCGGCGCCATTGTAGTTACGGATGGGCGATTTCGGTCAGAAAAGCCGTCACAATCAACAGGCACAGCGCCAGCACCGTTTCGAGCGCGGCATACCGTGGACCGCCGGGCAAGGGAATCGATCGCTGCAGCAGCCGCCAGTTCAGGAACCCGCAACCCGCGATTCCAAGCAACAGCACCATCTTCCCGACCAGCACCATCCCGTACGGTGTGTCGACAAGATCGCGCCACGTCCCGAGGTACGTCGTCGCCAGCAGCACCCCTGACGTGCTGACCACCGCAGCCCCGACCATCGCCACCAGCGAGAAGCGACTCCAGATCGCCCCGTGCTGCCTGGTGAGGACCAACGCGGCAAGGGTGCCCATCCACGCGCCGCCACCAAGGAGATGCGCGGTCGCCACCAGCCTCGTCGACGCACTCCCCGCGGCGTGACCGGAAAACGGCAGCGCCAGCGCCATCGCGATCAGCGCCGCGACCAGCGCGATCGGGAAACGCCCCAACCATCGAGCGCCGACGACGCAGGCGACAGCGGCCGCCACTTGCAGACGCCAGCCGTAGCTCCACCGGCTCTCGAGCGCCATCACCTTCAGGCTGTCCCACGACAGCTCGGCGACGCCGAACGCCGCCGCGGTATGCGCCAGCAGTCGCAGCCAGAGGAAGATCAAGAGGATGACGCTGGCCGTCAGCGCGAACGATTTCGCGCGACCGCCGAGCGCGTTCGTCGTGCCGTCGGCGCGGTGCCACAGCAGGCGCACGCCGGCCGCACCGACGGCGAGGAACAGCGCCGCATACACGCCGGCCTTGATCGTGGGTTCGAGGACGTTCATGTCACCACTCGCGGCACGAGCACTCGGTCACGACACGGCCAGGCCGCCAGGCAGGCACACTTCGATGGTCGTGCCGGGCCCGACGCCATCGGTCACGCGAATGGTCCCCTTGAACAGCCGCACAATCTCCCGTGAAATGGCGAGGCCGAGTCCGGCACCGCCGGTGCGGCGCGATCGCGACGGATCGAGCCGGTGGAATCGCTCAAAAACGCGCTCACGCTCTTCCGCGGGAATCGTCGCGCCGGAGTTCTGCACCGTAATCACGACCTGGTCCGCGGCCCATTCTGCCGAGGCCGCGCGGACGCTCGCCTCGATCTGCACCGTCCCATCATCGTGGTTGTACTGAATCGCATTGGTCACCAGATTATCGAAGACGCGCTCGAGCAACCCGGCATCGGCGTACGCCACGAGTCCTGAAGGCGCATCAACGTCCAGGGAGATACGGTGCTCGGCCGCCGCGTCGCGCTGACGGCGCACCACGCGGTTCAGGATGTCGGCCACACCCACCTCGCCCACCGCCGGCACCTGCTGCTCCTGTGCCCGCACCAGCAGCATCAGATCTTCCGTCAGACGCACCATCACGTGGAGCCGATCGAGCAACCGATCGAGCACCTGTCGATAGTCGTCGGCCGACCGGTCCCGTTTGAGCGCCACGTCAATCTCGCCCAGCATGGCCGTCAGCGGACCGCGCAGTTCGTGAGAGGCATCAGCGGCAAAACGCTGATTGGCCTCGAGCGCTCCGTGAAGCCGCTCGAGCATCTCATTGAGCAACCGCGTCATCCGCCCGATCTCGTCGTCCACCTTCGGCACATCGAGCCGGGTGGCGAACTGGCCCGCGGCAATGAACGCGGCCTTCTCCGTGATGCGGCGCACCGGCATCAGCGCGCGCGACGCCAGCGTGAACCCGACGACTGCCGTCAGCCCCACCGCCCCGACCCAGACACTCAACAGCAGCGTCCGCAGTTGACGCAGCGTCGCCTCGAGGTTGTCGGTGAACAGTCCGACGGCGATGACATAGCGCTCGGGTCCCTGGCTGGCAAGGCCGATCATTCGGCCCGGTCGAGTCGCCGCGACGACATCCGCCAGCGGCGATTGGCCCTGCAAGGCACGGCCGATGACGTCGGGGGCAAGCAGCGACGGGGTCGATTGCAGGATCGGCGACTGCAGCAGCACGACGCCCTGCGCGTCGATGAGCTGCACGAACTTGTCGGCAAATTCAGGCAGGCTACCGGCCTCGAACGGGAAATCGTGCAAATGCACACCGTCCCACGGTTCATCGACCGCCGACGCCAGTTCCGTCCCGGCCAACGTGCGCAACTGCGCGTCGAGATCACGCCGCAGAAAGTTGCGCGCCCCCACATACACGACCAGGTCCGCCAGCGTCAGGACCAGGCCGAACGCGAGCAACCACCGCAGGGTCAGGCGCCACCTGAACGACAGCGTCAGGGCGCACTCGTCTCTGGCCGACGCACTTTGAGCATGTAGCCCATGCCACGAATGGTATGAATCAGCGGCACGTCAACGCCCGCCGCGCGGATCTTGCGCCGCAGGTAGCCGATGTAGACATCGGCCAGGTTCGAAAACGGATCGTAGTCGCCGCCCCATACCTGATCGGCCAACTGATCCCGCGACACGATGGTCTCGGCTCGTCGCAACAGGTGCTCGAGCAGCCGATACTCGGTCGCACTGAGCGTCAGCGTGTGCGTCGACGCTGTCGCCAGGTGCGTGACGGTATCGAGGGTCAGCGGTCCATAGGACATCGTTGTCTCGATCTGCCGGCCCCGTCCGCGACGAGTGAGCGCCCGAAGTCGTGCCAGCAGTTCGTCGAACACGAACGGCTTCACCAGGTAGTCGTCGGCGCCCGCGTCGAGTCCCTCGACCTTGTTCGCGACCGCGTCGCGGGCCGTCAACATCAGGACCGGCGTGTCCATGCCGCTGTCGCGAAGCCTCCGGCACAGCGCCAGACCATTCATCCCCGGCAACAGGACGTCGAGCACAATCGCGTCGTAGCGCTCATCGCCTGCCATCCGCTCAGCGCTGACGCCATCTTCGGCCAGATCGACGACGTAACGCTCTTCCCGCAGACCGCGCACGACAAACCGGCTGATGGTGGGGTCGTCTTCGACGACCAGAATCCGCACCCCTGCATTCTAGAGGGGCTGGGCCGATGAGGCACGCCACGTTCGACGTTCGATCAGTTCGTAGAGGGTCGGCAGCACCATCAGCGTCAGGAGGGTCGACGTCACGACGCCGCCGATCACCACGGTTGCCAGCGGCCGCTGAATCTCTGCGCCGGCGCCGTGAGAGACGGCCATCGGGACAAAGCCCAGCGCCGCGACCAGTGCCGTCATCAGTACGGGCCGCAGACGCAGGGCAGCGCCTTCGAGCACGGCCTCGTGGACGCCGAGCCCGCCTTCAGCGCGCAGCCGATTGACCGCGGTCACCAGCACAATGCCGTTCAAGACCGCCACGCCAAACAGCGCGATGAACCCGACCGACGCGGACAGGTTCAGTGTGAGGCCACGAATCCACAGCGCCGCGATGCCACCGACGAGCGCAAACGGCACATTGAGCAACACCAGAGCCGCCATGCGAATCTGCCCGAACGTAACGAACAGCAGCACGAAAATCACAACGATGGAGAGGGGCACGACGATGGCCAGCCGTGCCATGGCGCGGGTCTGATTCTCGAACTGGCCGCCCCACGTCAAGCGGTAGCCCGCCGGCAGCGTCAGCGCCTCGGCGACCCGCCGCTGCGCTTCAGCCACGAAACTGCCAACGTCTCGACCGCGGACATTGGTCTGCACCACGAGCCGCCGTTCGGCGTTCTCGTGGTTGATCGCCTCGGGCGCCTGGGTCTCGGCGATGCGGGCGAGCCTCGACAGCGGCACCCGCTCGCCGTTCTGTCCGGTGAGGACGATGCGTCCGACCGCCTCGGCGTCGGCCCGCAAGGCATCTGGCAGCCGGATCAGCACCGGAAACCGGCGCGGACCGTCGAGCAACTCGGTGGTCGGCAGGCCGCCGACGACCGCTTCGACCACCTGTTGCACGTCGGCCACGTTCAGTCCGTAGCGAGACAGCGCGGCGCGGTCGATGTCGATCTGCAGTTGTGAAGCGCCCAGCAAGACCTCGGTCTGCAGATCACTGGCGCCTTGCACCAGGTCCAGCTGCTGCATCACGGTCGCGCCAAGCCGCTCGAGCACCACAGGATCAGATCCGAAGATCTTCACCGCGACGTCGGCCTTCACGCCCGAGATCACCTCGTCGAGGCGCATGGCCATCGGCTGAGTGAAATTGAACGTCATGCCGGGCATCGCTGACAGCGCGTCCGACATCGCCTCGATCAACCCCGCCTTGTCACGGCCGCTGGTCCAGGCGTCGACGTCATGCAGATTCACGTAGACGTCGCCCTGATAGATGCCCATCGCCTCGGTCGCCAGATCAGGGCGCCCAATCTTGGTGACGACGCCGCTGACCTCTGGAAATGAGCGCAGCACCTGCTCGACTCGCGTCGACAGGGCCACCGATTCGTCGAGCGAGATCGACGGCAGTTTCCTGGTCTCGATGAGAATCGAGCCCTCGTCGAGCTTTGGCATGAACTCGGTGCCGATGAACGGCAGCGACCCGACGGCCACCGTGACGGCGATGAGCGCCAACGCCAGCGTTCGCATCGGATGTGCGATGGCCGCGCCGAGCGCGCGCAGATACCGTCCGCGCACGGCCACGAACCAGGCCTCGTCGGTGTGCGCGTGCGAGGTCTTCAGGAGATATGACGCGGCGACGGGGACGACGGTCAGCGACAGCAGCAGCGACCCGAGAATCGCCGAGCAGACCGTGATCGCCATCGGCTTGAACATCTTTCCCTCGAGTCCCTCGAGGGTGAAGATTGGCAGATAGACGGCGATGATGATGAGGACGCCGAACAGAATCGGACGCGCCACGTCAGTGGCCGCCACCGTGAACAGACGCCTCCGCCCCGCGTCGTCAAGCCGCTCGCCAGACTCGGCGCGCGTGCGGATGAAGTTCTCCATCATCACCACCGCACCATCGACGATCAGTCCAAAATCGATCGCGCCGAGCGACATGAGATTGGCGGAGACGCCAAAGATGCGCATCCCGATGAACCCGGCCATCATCGACAGTGGAATCACCGCGGCCACCATCAGCGCCGCGCGCACATCCCGCAGGAAGACGAACAGGACGACGACCACGAGCACCGAGCCCTCGAGCAGGTTGCGACGCACGGTCGCCGCGGTCCGCTGGATGACCTCCGTCTGATCGTAGAAGGGCACAATCGTCAGGCGACCTGGCAACGTCGCGGCCACCTCGGCGAGACGTGCCTTGACGCGCGCGCCGACATCAGCGCCGTTCGCCCCCTTCAGCATGATGACCATGCCGGCGAGCGACTCGCCGACACCATCGTGCGTGACCGCGCCCTGCCTCGGCCCCGCGCCGATGCGCACATCGGCGACGTCGCGAAGCAGCACCGGTGCCCCTCGCGTTTCGCTGAGCACGATGCTGCCGATCTCCGCCTCGTTCCGCAGCAACCCGACCCCGCGCACGGTATAGCGCTCCGACTGGTGTTCGATGAAGCCGCCGCTGAACGACGTGTTGTTCATGGCGACCGCGGAAAACACCTGGCGAAGCGAGACGCCGAAACGATCGAGCCTGGCCGGGTCGACGACGACCTGGTATTGCCGGGTCAGCCCGCCCCACGAGTTGATTTCGCTGACACCGGTCACGGAACGCAGCTGGGTTCGCAGTTCCCAGTCGTGGATCGCCTTACGATCCATGAGACTGGTCTCATCGCTTTCGACCAGGTACTGGTAGATTTCGCCGAAGGCGGTCGCCACCGGGCCGAGCG
>CADEEX010000232.1:4521-6876 GCA_902826465.1 uncultured Acidobacteriota bacterium | reverse complement strand
CCTTGAGGATGTTGGCGTAGGTGTACTCGGCTTGCGCGGCGATGTCGCCATCGACCATTGCACCCGTCGCCGGGTCGAAAGGTACCTGGCCTGAAACGAACAGCAACTGCCCTGCGCGAAGCGCCGATGAATATGGCCCGATGGCCTTCGGGGCGTCCGCGCTGCTGACTGCGTGCTTCACGCCGCCTTGACGACCTTATTCGAACGGAGGCAGCGGGTGCAGACTCGAATCCTGCGAACGCCGCCGTTGATCATCGCCCGCACGGGCTGAAGATTCGGCTCGAATCGTCGCGCACTCACATTGTGCGCATGGCTCACCTGACGGCCGACGACCGGGGTCTTCCCACACACTTCGCACTGCTTCGCCATGGTCCCGTTCCTCTTACTTCGTTCTGAAGACGCCTGCCCGCTGTCTTTCAGCGTGGGCAAAACCCTGAGTATAGCTCAGGGCCCACCAATTCTCGCCGCGCGGTCGCGCCTGTTGGCGTTGCCAACCGCCTGCGGTGTTTCGTGTGCGTTGTCGCGATCAGAGACGAATTCGTCTGTGGGCGCAAAGTGTGTGCACAAACGTGTCAGTTCAGCGTCATCGGACGACGCAAAACCGGCTGGTCGAAGGGCGGGTGGCGAGTTCAGAAGGTGATACCTGTCCCCGAGACAGGACGATTTGTCACGATGTTGAAGTGCGAACTCTTCGAGCGTGTTGCGCGTCTAAAGGGGCAACTTCAATTGAACGCTTGGCCAAATGGTTGCGGTGAAGATGCAGAAGTTGTTATTTTGCATATGTTTACGTGAGTGAATCTGATTCGACTCAGCGTCCGTAATTTAAGCACCATGGTGGCAGCGGTTGGGTTCATCAGCAGGTAGAAAAAACGAGTTGAACTGTTGTTCCAATTGATCTAGCATCTGGCAGTTTGTTTGCATAAGCGGCAGCAATCTTAATTGGTGGATTTGGCGGTCGACCCGGCGGAACCGGGAGTGGAAGGAGCGGCGTCATGAAGAAGGAGACAACGAAAGTGGCCACGGCGGTTTCTGCGGAACCCCGGTCTCGGTATGCGGAACTCAGGCGAATGCTCGAGGATCGGCAGCGTGAGATCCACGCCCACGTCAAGGGCAAGATTCGCGATGTGCGGTCGGAGGCGAGCGGCAAGAGCGAGGTGTTCGACGCCGTTGAGAGTTCCGAGGCCGACATTCAGGATGACATCGAGTTCGCACTCATCCAGATGAAGTCCGAGACGCTGAACAAGATCAACGACGCGCTGGCGCGTCTCGAGAACGGCAACTACGGCAACTGTTTCGAGTGCGGCGAAGAGATCGCCGAGAAGCGCCTCCGTGCGCTGCCGTTTGCGGTTCGTTGCAAGGAATGCGAAGAGGCCAGGGAAGTTGCCGAAAAACGTGAGCGCCAGGTGGCGAGCCGTCGCGGCAGCTCTTCTCTCTTCCTCGACATGTAAGACCGGGCGTCCCTCGGGGGTTCCGCCGGTGGCGGAACCCCAACATCCTCCCACCGGCCTGCTCTCGCAACTGACATTACAATCTTCAGCGTTCACTACGGTGGGCGTGTCTGTCACCCACGCGTGGTGAAGCTCGGTTCACGTTTCGTTGAGGAGGTTGACCATGAGTGACACGGCTGAGGACCTCAAGTCCGACGAACTGTCCATTGGCGACCGGCCGCCGAATATTCCGTCCGAGCTGCCGATTCTTCCGCTTCGCGACACCGTGCTGTTTCCGCATTCGTTCATGCCACTGGCCGTGGCACGCGAGAGCTCGGTGCGGCTGATCGATGAAGCCATTGCCGACGGAAAGCTGATTGCGGTCTTCACGCAGCGCGATGCCGCGGTTGAAGAGCCTGGACGCAGCGATCTCTACGACGTCGGCACCGCCACCCACATCCACAAGATGTTCAAGTTGCCCGACGGGAGCCTTCGGCTGATCGTCCAAGGCCTCGCGCGCCTGACTCTGCAGGAGCTGACGTCGACGCAGCCATATTTACGGGCGCGAGTCGATGCCGCCACCGACGACACGAATGTGGCTGACCGCCTCGAAATCGACGCGCTGGCCAGGAATATCAAGACCAATTTTCAGCAGGTCGTGTCGTTGTCGCCACTGCTCTCCGACGATCTCCAGACGCTCGCGGTCAACATCACCGAACCCGGTCGCCTCGCCGATTTCATCGCGTCGAGCCTCACCACCATCAGTACGGCGGTGAAACAGGAGGTGCTGGACACCCTCGACATTCGCGCCCGGATGGACAACCTCACCCGGATTCGGATCAAGGAACGCCGATATCACGAGCTCCGCTCACAGATTCAGCCGCAGGTGCAGTCCGGGCGAGGCAAGAGTCAGCGCGGGCATGTCTCA
>CADEEX010000232.1:0-4511 GCA_902826465.1 uncultured Acidobacteriota bacterium | reverse complement strand
CAGTCGCAGGTGCAGTCCGAGGTCGGCAGAAACCAGCGCGAGTACTTCCTGCGCGAGCAAATGAAGGCGATCCAGAAGGAACTCGGCGAAGGTGACGAGCAGACCAAGGAAGTCGAGGAACTGGCCGAGAAGGTCGACGCCGCCGGCATGCCGGAGGGCGTGAAGAAGGAAGCGCTCCGCGAACTCGATCGCCTGTCGAAGATGCCAGTCGCCGCCGCCGAGTACACCGTGTCCCGCACCTACCTTGATTGGCTGGTCGCGTTGCCGTGGACCAGGCGCACCGAAGAGACGATCGATCTGGTACGCACCAAAGATGTCCTCGACGCCGACCACTCAGGTCTTGAGAAAGCCAAGGACCGCATCCTCGAGTATCTCGCTGTTCGAAAACTCAATCCGGCGCTGAAGGGGCCGATCCTGTGCTTCGTCGGCCCTCCTGGTGTCGGCAAAACATCTTTGGCGCGCTCGATTGCCGAGTCGCTCGGGCGGAAGTTCGTGCGCGTGTCGCTTGGCGGCATGCGCGATGAGGCCGAGATTCGCGGTCACCGTCGCACCTACATCGGGGCTCTTCCAGGCCAGATTGTTCAGGGGCTGCGTCGGGCCGAGTCGAAGAACCCGGTCTTCATCCTCGATGAGATCGACAAGCTCGGGTCAGATTTTCGGGGTGATCCGTCGTCAGCGCTGCTCGAGGTGCTTGATCCGGAACAGAACAGCACCTTCCGCGATCATTACCTCGACGTCCCCTTCGACCTGTCGGAGGTGCTCTTTATCACCACCGCTAACGTGATGGACCCGATCCCCGCGCCGCTGCGCGATCGTATGGAAGTGCTCGAGATCGCCGGCTACACGGAAGAAGAGAAGCTCACGATCGCCATTCATCACCTGATCGACAAACAGGTGAAGAATCACGGGCTCACCGCCGATCAGATCACGTTCGGGTCGGAGGGACTGCGGCAGTTGATCCGCGGCTACACCCGCGAGGCCGGCGTCAGAAGCCTCGAGCGCGAGATCGGCGCGATCTGCCGCAAGGCCGCCAGGCGCCGAGCCGAAGGAGACGAAACGGCGGTCGTCGTCACGCCAGAAGTCGTTGTTGACATGCTCGGGGCGCCACGGTTCCTCGACGAAGAGATGGAGCAGCGGACGAAGGATCCTGGCGTGGCGATTGGCATGGCCTGGACCGCCGTTGGCGGCGAGGTGCTTTTTGTCGAGGCGTCGCGCATGGCCGGCACAGGTTCACTGACTCTGACCGGGCAGCTTGGCGATGTCATGAAGGAATCGGCTCGCGCAGCGCTCTCGTGGATCCGCACCCACGCGCGCGAGTACAACATCGACCCTGACTTCTTCAAGGGCGCCGAGATGCATGTGCATGTGCCGTCTGGGGCGATTCCCAAGGACGGTCCCTCGGCGGGCGTCACAATGGCCACAGCCATGGCCTCGCAATTGACCGGACGTCCGGTGCGTGGCGATGTGGCGATGACCGGCGAGATCACACTGTCGGGCAGAGTGCTGCCCGTGGGCGGCATCAAGGAGAAGGTGCTGGCGGCCCGTCGCGTCGGCATCAACGAAGTGATTTTGCCGAAGCAGAACGGGAAGAGCGTCAACGAAGACCTGACGCCGGAACTGCGGAAAGGGCTGGTGGTGCACTTGGTCTCGACCATCGACGAAGTGCTCGCGCTGGCGCTTCAGCCGATTTCGACCGACGTCATCAAACCACCGAAGAAAGCGGCGCGGCCGTCGGCTCACGTCGGTCGAGCGTAGCGCCTCGTCGAGGCCCGGCTTCAAGCCGGGCCGTGGTCAGATCAGCGTCAGCCCGTAGGCGGTCTTGAGGTCAACGATCTCGCCCCTGATCACCATGGCCCGAGCTTCAGCGAGCGTGACCGTCTTCGGCTGAATATCTTCGTCGTCGTCAGGCCGGCGCAGTGAGCCCGGCGCGGGCGGCACGAGAGACCGGGCGACGAAGAAGATCAATTCCTCGTCGCAGAAGCCAGGCGCAGGATACAGTCCGCGAATCCGTTCCAGCCTTCCAGGTACCAGGCCGATTTCCTCTTCGCACTCGCGGGCAGCGGCTTCTTCCGGCGTCTCACCCGCGTTCATGCTGCCGGCTGGCACCTCCCACAATTCGCGGTCGACGCTCGCCCTGAACTGTCGGATCAGAATCACGCCGCCATTGTCTGCGACCGGCACGATGACCACAGACGGGTTGTGGCGAACGACTGTGATCTCGTGGTCCCGGCCATTGGGAAAGCGCTTGCGCGTGACTTCAACCGCGAAGACCCGACTCTTGAAGACAATGGGCATCAGTCACCTGCTCCGTGCACCGGTTCCCCCGTTCGACCTTTGGACCCCGCGCTATTCGTCCTGTGGGTGTCTCGCCCGCAACTCGTCGAGCACGCCCTGCAGATCGGCCGGCAGCGCGCTCACGAATTCCAGACGTCTGCCATCTGCCGGGTGCTTGAACGTGAGCCGAGCGGCGTGAAGGAACGGACGTTCGAGGCGCTGCACGGCTTTGATATCGCCGGGAACGCGTCGGTGCACCCCGCCGTAGAGTGAATCGCCGACGACCGGGTGCCCGATGACACTCAGGTGCACGCGGATCTGGTGCGTCCGTCCGGTGTGAATGGCAATCTGCGCCAGCGTCACCGCAGGATTGAGATGTTCTGCGCGCACGATTCTCGTGACGGCCTCGCGGCTCCGGCGCGCACGGGCCGACATCTTCTTCCTGTCCACGGGGTCGCGACCGATGGGATTGTCGATCCGACGACCCGCTTGCACGTCGCCCCAGACGAGCGCGAGATAATCCTTCTCGATCTCGCGGTCGTGGAATTGACGGGCCAGTTCCTCGTGTGATCGATCGTGTTTGGCGACGACCATGACGCCGGAGGTGCCGCGGTCGAGCCGATGCACGATGCCCGGTCGCTTCTCGCCGCCGACGCCACTCAGGTCGGTCAGGTGATGCAGGAGCGCGTTCACGAGCGTGCCGGTACTGTGTCCGGCGGCAGGATGGACCACCATGCCCGCCGGCTTGTCGACCACAGCCAGGTCGGCGTCCTGGTAGATGATGCGCAGGTCGAGCGCCTCGGGCTTTGGCGTCGCTTCCGCTGCTTCAGGCAGCACGACAGCCACGTCCTGCCCCTGTTTCACGGCCAGGTTCGACTTGCCGACCTTGCCGGCGACGGTGACCTGCTCGTCCTTGATTAACCGTTGAATCTGCGATCGCGACTGATCGGCGAGCACCGAGACGAGAAACAGATCGAGACGCTGACCATCGCTTTCTTCAGGAACGGTCAGGTGCAGTGAAGGTGTCAGATCAAGCCGCCTTCCGTGCCGTCTTGGGCGCAGGTTCGGTGCCTCGACGCAGATACACCAACATCAGGATGGCAAGCGGAGCCAGCACGATCGAAATGAACTGCGAGGTCGAGAACATCAGCACCGTGCCGCGCGGGTCGCCGCGGTAGAACTCGATGACGAAACGCGAGATGGCATACATCAGCATGTAGAGCCAGAAGGTGCGCCCGGGATAGCGCCGTCCCCGCGTCTCGGTCACGAGCAGGAGGCCGAGAATCAGCGCCTCAGCGCCGGCTTCGTAGAGCTGGGTCGGATGCAGCGGGATGTTGAGCGGTGTGCCGACGTTGGTGGCGGCGTAGGGATTGGTAAATGTGATCGCCCACGGAACGCTGGTGGCCTTGCCGTAGCAGCAGCCTGCGAAGAAGCAGCCGAAGCGCCCGACGACGTGGCCGAGCGCGATGCCCGGCGCGAACACATCGCACGTCGTCCACAGCGGCAGTCCGATACGCCGGATGTAGAACAGCGCGACGACGACGGCCAGAATCAGGCCGCCGTAGAAGACGCCGCCCGACCGCGCCAGATCCATCAGCGACTGAGGGTCGGCGATGAAACTCTTGAAGTCGGTGATGAACAGCAGCAACTTCGCACCCACCAGCGCGCTGATGATGATGTAGATGCCGAGATCCATGACTCGCGCCTGGTCAAGGCCGCGCGTCGCGCCGCGCTTCATGGCCATCTGCAGGCCGAGCAAGTAGGCGGCGGCGAGCAGAACGCCGTAGGTGTAGACCGTGACCGGCCCTAGCTCAAGCAGTCTTGGATACATGTGTGCCCGTCCAGAGCATGTCGAGAATCATCAACGTGACACCAATGGAGATGGCGGAATCGGCGACGTTGAACACCCAGAAGTGATAGCTGCGCCAGTAGACGTCGACGAAATCGACGACCGATCCGATCATCAGTCGGTCGATCAGATTGCCAGCGGCCCCGCCGACGATCAGGGCCAGGCCGACGCGTGCGACCACCTGACCGTGACCGAGCGTCCTCGCGTAGAAGGCCACGCCGGCCAGCGCACAGGTCGCAACGAGCGCAATCACGGCGGTCTTGAATGGGAAGTCGATCGCATTCAGCATGCCGAACGCGGTGCCGGTGTTGCGCACATGGGTGAAGTCGAGAAATCCCGGCAGCACCGGCATGCTTTCGTGGACCGCGAGCGATCGCCGCACCAGGTA
>CADEEX010000231.1 GCA_902826465.1 uncultured Acidobacteriota bacterium | reverse complement strand
CCAGGCGGCCGGCGGCCGATCACTGCGCTCGGCGACAAACACGGCGAACAGCCCCCAGATCACGGGCATCGGATACGCGAGCACGCGGCCGCGCATGAACACCGCAAGCGTGACAGCGACCGAGATCCCAATGCCGCCGAGAGCCCACCAGGTGGCGGCGTCTGCGCGCACAAACCCTTCCGCGGTGAGCACGGTAACCGCGTTCAGCCCCGCCGCAATCGTCAGCCAGCCTGCGAGCAGCGCGATGGGCGTCACGATGATGAGCACGTCTCGCCGCTCAACGCCTTCGAGTGGCGAAACCAGCGTCGCGATCAGCGACGCGGCGGCCAGGGTGATCAGGACCACGGTCGCCCAGCGCCAGTCGGCGCCAGCGGCAACGATCCACAACGCGATCGCGGACATGGAGATGGCCGATGGCCAGCCAAACCGCCTCAAGACTGCATCAGAGGCCCAGCCAGGAACGAGCTGATAGACCGCGTATACCAGCAACCCGGCATAAATCACGCCCCATATCGCGAACGCATACGGGGCGGCACGCACGGTGCTCGCACCAGACTGTGCGAATTCGGCAGGGGTCAGGCCGAATACTCCAGTAGCCTGCAGGAAGGCCGCGCCGACGGCGGCAAGGGTCGCGACAAGAACGCCGATGCGCTGAATGGTGCCCACCTTCATCGAGGCCTCCGCTGTCGATGCCCAACGATCCTCGGCTGTGACGCTCTGATCACTCGGCCTGAGGAAACAGGATTCAGCGCCAGCTACTGCGCGATCTTCCAGGCGCCGTTTTCAAGCGCGAGTGGGATCGCCACCGTCGTTGACGAACCGGTGCTCTTCGACGCGGTCGCCGGATCCATCTTGATGACATTCAAGGTGGCGCGCTCGCCTTCGACCAGCAGCACACCGCCCGACGCGATGGCGCGCGTCAATTCGGCACGGGTCGGCAGGATGCGTTTGCGGAAGGCGGCGCTGTCGCGCTTCTCGCTGGCCGGCTGCTCTTTCCAGTTGGCCTGTGCGTTGGCGCTGCCGAATCGGGTGATCGCCTCATCGGTCTTGCCCGCCTGCACGAGGTCGACATACGACAACACGACGGCGATGGAGGGATGGTTGGTGAGTGCCGGCCCCTCGACGCGGACCGCCGGCGGCAGCGTCGCCTCGAAGTACGGGCCGAACGACACGCGCCAGGCGCCGCCTTCACGCGCGAACGTCTGACGCAGCAGGCCGGCCGGCGTCGCCGCCCCGAGGATGGCCATGTCGCCGTTAACGGTGAGTTCACCCGCCTGGCGGAGCAGGTCGGCCAACACCGCCGGCGACGGCGCGTTCTCCCTCAGCCGACGACCGGAAGCCTGCTTCTCAGCGGCCGACGCCTTCTTCCATTCATCCTGATCCTCCTTGGTGCGAAGCGCCTGATAGGCGTCCACCTGGCCGGCGGCGAGGAGTTCAGTCGATTTCACCGCGATTACCCCAATCGGGTGTTTCAGGATGGCGTCGCCTTTTACCGGTGCCGTCTGGGCCATCAGTGCGACCGGGACGAGCAGAACAAGCACCAGAGCCGTAAGGCGCATTTTGGACATGCTGAACTCTAACGCCAGGGTGTGCCCCTCCCCAAGGAATACAGTGTGACTGTAGGAAATGCGAACCATGCGTCCACTCGAAGAGACTGTCCGCGACCTCCGCTTCGGCGCGCGTCTGCTGTCGCGCAGTCCGGCCTTCTCGATCGTCGCGGTCCTGTCTCTTGCGATTGGCGCCGGCTTCAACAGCGCGATCTTCACACTCGTGAACGCCATCGTGCTGCGCTCGCTCCCGGTGCCCAACTCACAGCAGCTGGTCGTTGCCACCGTTCACACGCCAGACGGCGCGAGCCACATGCGATTCGGGTATCCGGCTTTTCTCGAGGCCCGCGACGCACTGCAGGGCCGGGTGTCAGTCGCCGCGGCGACCAACCCGCAGAACGGTGTGATCGCCGTGCCCGGAACCGCTGGCGCCGCCGAGCCGCAACAGGGCAACTATCAGCTCGTCTCGGGCGAGTATTTCGAGATGCTTCAGCAGAGGCCGCAGATCGGCCGCCTGCTCGGTCCGCCGGACAATCTCACGCTCGGCGCTCATCCCGTCGCGGTCATCAGCGACGCTTTCTGGAGCCAACGCTTCGGCCGCTCGCCCTCGGCCATCGGTCGTGAGGTGCGTGTCAATAACGCCAGTCTCACCATCGTCGGCGTTACCGGACCACGCTTCTTCGGCACGACCGTCGGCGTCCGCACACCGGACCTCTGGGCGCCGATCGTTATGCAGGCTGAAGTGAGGCACTTCAACAACGCCAGCGCCAGCAATCCGGCAGACAACCGGCGCCCCTGGCCACCGCAGCGCAACATCGCCTGGCTGACGGTCTTCGCCAGGCAAACGGCGACCGGTCAGGCCGCTGGCGTAGTGCAGGCGTTGACCGCCGCCCGCATGGCCGACCTCGCGGAGCAACAGGGCGATTCATCCGATCCCGAGTACGCCGCGTTCGTACGCAGGACCTACGTCACGATGGAGCCGGCCGCGCGCGGCCTGTCGAGCCTCCGGCAGGACCTGATCAACCCGCTGACGATCCTGCTGGCAATGGCCGGGCTCTTGTTGCTCATCGCCTGCGCCAACATCGCCAGCCTGCTGATCGCAAGGTCGTCAGCGCGCGCCCGTGAAATGGCGATACGCCTGGCACTCGGCGCCGGACGCCTCCGGCTCGTGCGCCAGCTGCTCGCAGAGAGCCTGCTACTCGCGCTCTGCGGCGGCGCACTCGGTCTCCTGTTCGCGAGCTGGGGCAGCAACACCCTGCTCGTGATGAGCAGCCGTTCGACACGCACGCCGGATATCGACCTTGGCCTCGACTGGACGGTTGTCGGCTTCACGCTGGGCGTCTCGCTGCTCACCGGTCTCGTGTTCGGCCTGCTCCCGGCGCTGCGTAGCACGCGCGTCAACCTCTCGGTCACGCTGCGAGCCCACTCGCGCGGCAGCGTGGGCGACGCGGGGACGACCCGCACCGGCTTACCGCCTGGCAAGCTGCTCGTCCCCTCGCAAGTCGCACTCTGTCTGTTGCTGCTCGTCCTCGCCGCCGCCGGGCTATTCCCGCGGACTCTGCAGCAACTGACCCAACTCGAGCTCGGCCTCGACAAGGACCACGTCGTCGTTGCCGGCATCGCGGTCCGCGCCGGTGGTTATCCGGCCGAACAGCTGCCTGCGCTCTACCACCGGCTGATCGCGCGCGTCGCGCAGATTCCCGGCGTCACCTCGGCGAGTGTCTCGCTCTTCGGGCCGCTCAATCGCGGCATGCGCACCGGCAACTTCGACGTCGAGGGTTATCAGCCGGCTCAGAGCGAGCCGCTGCTGGCGCGGCACGAGATCGTGTCAGCGGGCAGCCTTCAGACTTTGGGCATACCGCTCGTTGAGGGCCGGTACTTCACCGACGCGGATCTCACGTCCGGGCGTCGCGTCTCGATCATCAACGAGACGATGGCGAGAAAGTATTTCCGTGATCGAAGCGCGCTGGGCAAGCACTGGGACTTCGGCGAAGGTGGCACCAGCGACTCGGCATACGAAGTGATCGGAGTCGTCAAGGATGCGCGTTACAACGACTTGCGATCGGCAATTCCGAACATGACGTTCGTCCCGTTCACGCTTGCCGACGATGCGTATTTGAACAGCCTGGAGGTGCGCTCGACGCGGCCGCCGGCGACGGTGGTCGGCGATCTGCGGATGGCGCTGCGTGAGGTCGAGCCGAGGCTGCCTGTCGTCGACATCATGCCTCTCAAAGATCGAGCGGATCGTGAGATGGCAGGCGATCAGCTCGTCGCCTATCTCACCGGCCTCTTCGGTGGTGTGGCGTTGCTGCTGGCGTCGCTCGGTCTGTACGGCACGATCTCCTACGCCGTCTCGCGGCGCACGAGCGAGCTGGGTGTCCGGCTCGCGCTGGGCGCCAGCCGGGCGAGCGTACTCTGGCTGATGCTGCGGGAAGCCATGACCCTCGTCGGGATCGGCCTCGTCGTCGGCGTGCCGCTCACCTATCTCGCCGCTCGCGGTATCTCCGCGTCGCTCTACGGTGTGCGCCCGACGGACCTCGTCGCCGCCGGCGGTGCCGCGCTGATCCTCGTCGTCGTTGCCGCGATTGCGGCATACCTGCCGGCGCGACGCGCCTCGCGCCTCGATCCGATGGTCGCGCTCCGCGCCGAGTAAGATTCCTGGCTGTTCGTGACGAGACGCCTTTGCGATTGCATCACGAACTCGTGGGCGCCCTCTCGCCTCGGCCTGCAGAAGCGGCATTCATCACATTCAACGACCGCAGCGCTTGGCTGTCTGCCCTGACCGGGACACCGTCGTTGGAGAACTTCGACTCCATCGTCGCCGATACGGTAATCGGCGGCGGCCTGAACGTCGGAGCGTTGACACTATCGACAAGCTCGCTCGCGGCCTTGGTCGACACCGCGCCGTACCAAGACGGAGCAACCGGTATCAACGGAACGTCGATGCTGAACGCAAGTGGGATGAACCGGGCTCTTGCGCACACCCTGACGATCGCTCTACCCGGGCCGTTCACGGCCTTCGGTTTTGCATTCGAAAACTTTGACCAATCCGGCGATTTTCTGACCGTCATCGTCGGTGGCCAGGTGGCGACCGCCTTGCCGACGGCCATCGGCAAGGGTTTTATCGGAATCGTCAGCGACGCTGGCGCGTTCAGTTCCGTCTTATTCGACGCGTCACAGACGACTGGCGGCGGCAATGTCTTCAACGCTATCGACGACGTGGAATGGGGAGACGTGGGCCCTGCCGCGACTGTTCCGGAGCCGTCTTCTCTCGCGTTGCTGTCGTTGGGTGGCGCCGTGCTACGTCTCGCGCGGCGTCGCAAGCAGCGCTCCGCCTAGTGGACGCGGCCTCGTCCCCGATGCTTCGGTCGGCTCTCTTTCGGTGAGCCGATCGACTCGTCTGGGAAGGTCCGCCTCCAGCGCGTCGCGCCGCATGGACATCCCCCCGTCAGTGGTTTCCCCAGATCTTGTCGTGTGCCGCCTGACGGTGGTACAGCTCCGGCTTGAAGTACTTGTCGTAGAACTCCAGCTCCAGATTGGAGAACTGCAGCCACACGCCCGGGACGTGGAACGCATTGACGTGCGCCGGAAACCGGCCGTAGGTGTCGTAGATGTAGTTGCAGATCTCCTTGGTGTAGTCGATCGCGTCCTTGGAGGGGCGCCGGCTGGCCAGCTTCAGGAACTCGTCGCCAACTTCCGGCTGCTTGTATGAGCGGTCGAAGATCGAGTGGTCGCCGTAGGTGCCCGCCGGGCCGTACTTCTCTTCGATGATCTGATCGACCGCCGCGTCCATCGACTTGACGTACGGCGGCGTCAACGATTCGAGGACACCATCGATGCCGATCGGGTTATCGAGTGTTGCTGGAAGCGGCGGCCATCGATGCCACTTCTTGTCCGGTTTCTGCATCCGGAACTCGATGCCGAACTTGCCCTGCGCCGGATCGCGTTCGTAGAGGTACGGCGCGCCAACCGCGGCGTGAATCCAGCCGCCGAGGCCCATCCCCTGAGCGATCAGCATCAGATTCTGCATCTGGAAGAACGTCTCGTAGTCGGTGCGCAGCGTGCCCGCCAGGCCGATCGGTGCCGGATACTTGTTATTCAGCCAGTTGCCCTGCGCCCGCTTGGCGCCGCCGATGATGTGATACGAAATCCTCGGCACCAGACCGGTGAGGCTCCCTGCCAGGGCAGCCACATCGAGCGGACTCTCCGGCCGGAACTCCTGCCAGTCGTCGATGAAGAGCGGCCGCTGGCCATCTTCTTCCGACAGCAGGCTCAGCACGACGTTGATGAACTGCCGGGTGAGATCGACGATCGGCAGAAGAATCGTCGTGCCAGGCCGGTTCGAGAGCTGCCGGTTCCAGATGAAGTAGTACGGCCACTCGCGCGGAAAGTCGAGACGCTCCGTGTAGAGCCGATGCTTGACGCTATTGGCGGCCGCGATCCAGTTCGCCTCGGTCCAGTCTTCCCACCGCGGCGGCAACTTCGCCAGCGCATCGAGCGCCTGCTGGTTGCGGAACTGCTTGATGAGGAAGGTGCCCTCGTCGTTGATCAGGAAGAACGACACGGCGTGCGCGTTGTCGATGCTGCTCGCAGAGCGCGCCAGCACGTTGATCAGCGGCGCCGAAAAGCGCGGGCTGCCATCCTCGTTGTTCGCCGGGACATCGTGCATCGTCACGCCGCCGGTGAGGCCGGTGGAGACGATGAGGATCGCTTCCTCGAGCGGCGACAGCGGCACGGGCGCATTGGTGCTGGTGTGGATGGTCGGCCCGGACGAGATCGAGGTGCCCCTCGCAACTCGCCGCGTCCGCCGCTCGGTGATCGCCGACATCAGCGGATACGAGAACAGGTTGCGCAATCCCGGATGCGGCGAACCTGGTCGATCATCTGCCATAACTAACCTCCGCCTGCGTGCGTCGAGAGTCCAACGATGAGTGAATGCTGACCTGTTTAGCGGACGCGTTTCTCGCCCGACCGGACAGCGGTCTTCGGATCGTTCAGTGTGTCGCGCCACCCAGGGTGATGGAACTGCACGACGTGATCGGCGTTGTAGGACGCGATCGCTTCGGTAAATCTCAAGCGGCCAATGCGCTTCCAGTCGGTGACGGTCACCTTGCTCAGCCCCGGAGCGCCGCTCTTCTTGCCGTTGTCTGAGACCGAAATATCGAAGTCGATCGATCCGGTCGGCGTGTCGTCGCCGTCCTTGAAAATGTGTCGGTAGATTTCATCCCGGAAGTCGAGTTTGTGCCCCTCGATCCGCTGCTGCCCCTCGGCCATCTTCATCAAGAGGTGTTGCGGGCTTTTCGTCGGCTCCCCCTCCGGCTTCCCGAGTTTGGCCACTTC
>CADEEX010000230.1 GCA_902826465.1 uncultured Acidobacteriota bacterium | reverse complement strand
GCGGATTCCCGTGTCCCGCGCGCTGAGAGAAATCTGATGACCAAGGTGATGTCGATGGTCGTGTTCTGGATCGTCCAGGCCTCGGCCCTGCTCGTGTTCTTCGTGCCGTTTACCTGGCCGCTGGTGGCGCTGTGGGCGGTGTCGCACTTTCTGCGCGCCATCGGCCTCACGCTCACGTTCCACCGCTACTTTGCGCATCGCGCGTTTCAGATGAACCGCGTCGCGCGGTTTGTGTGGGCGTTCATCGGCACGTCGGCCATGCAGAAGGGGCCGCTGTGGTGGGCAGGACATCACGTCAACCACCATCGTTTTGCCGACCGCGATGGCGATCCGCACAGCCCCATGGTGAGCGGCGTCTACTACGCGCACATCGGCTGGTTCCTGAACGACGCGAAACACGATCGCCTGGAAGCCACCAATCCGGTGATGCGCGACTTCGGCCGCGCCAAGGCGCCGGAAATCTTCTGGCTCAACGAGCTGTTTGCGCTGCCACCGCTGATGCTGGCCATCGCCATGTATCTCATCGGCGGCATGCCGTGGCTCATCTGGGGCTTCTGCCTGCCGACCATGACGCTGGCGCACGCCACCTTCGCCATCAACACGGTCAACCACCTGTTCGGTTCGCGCCGCTTCGACACCATCGACGAGTCGCGCAACAACGTGTTCACCGCCGTCTTCGCCGTCGGCGAAGGGTGGCACAACAACCATCATCGCTATCAGCGTGCCGCGCGAAACGGCTTCTACTGGTGGGAGTTCGACCCCACCTGGTACACCATCAAGGCCATGCAGATGGTCGGGCTCGTGTGGGACGTGCAGAAGGTGCCGGCCCGCATTTACGACGAAGCCCTCGCCACGAAGAAGCGTCGCGCCGGCGAACCGGTGGTCAGCGTCGTGAAAGAGACGCCGATCGGACTGGAACTGGCAGAGGATCTGGACTGACGATGTCGAGGCGCTTGGCGCCGCGTCGCACGTCTTCGCGGGCCTGAGCCCGCCACAGCCAGTCGTACAGCCCGCCCGCGGCGATCAGTTCGTCGTGGGTCCCTTCTTCCACAATCCGTCCGTCGTTCATCACCACGAGCCAATCGGCGTGGCGCACCGTGGCCAGCCGATGCGCGATCACCAGGCTCGTGCGGCCGCTCAGCAGCGGCTGCAGCGCCTCCTGCACCGCACGCTCCGACCCGGCGTCGAGCGCGCTGGTCGCTTCGTCGAGAATCAGGATGCTCGGATTCTTGAGAATGGCGCGGGCAATCGCCAGCCGCTGACGTTCGCCACCCGACAGCCGGTAGCCGCGTTCGCCCACCATGGTGTCGTAGCCACGTGGCAGCGCCACGATCACGTCGTGAATCTGCGCCTGGCGGGCGGCGTCTTCCACCTCCGCTCTGGTGGCCGACGGCTTGGCGTAGCGCAGGTTGTCGAGGATGCTCGAGTGAAAGAGGAAGGTGTCCTGCGACACGACGCCAATGTGCCGGCGCAGCGACGCCAGATCGAGCTGACGCACGTCAACGCCGTCGATGGCGACGCTGCCGGCGGTCGGGTCGTAGAGCCGCATGATCAGCGAGGCGAGCGAGCTCTTGCCCGATCCTGATGGACCCACCAGGCCGACGGTCCGGCCGCCGGGAATCACCAGCGACAGATCTGAAATGGCGCGGCCGGCATTGTCGTAGGCCAGCGACACATGCGTGAACTCGATGTCGCCGGCAAACGCCATCGGCGTCACCGGGCTCGAGGCGTTGCGGATGGACGGCGTGCGGTCCATCACCTCGAAGATGCGATCGAAGTAGGCGTAGCTGGTGCGCAGGTCGACGTGGGCGCCGGCCAGCGCGCTCGCTGGCCCGTAGAGGCGCTTCAGCACCCCGACGAAGGCCACCACCGTGCCGAGCGCCATGTGGCCGTTGATCACCATGGCGCCGCCCACCGCGAAGACAATCGCCGGCCCGATCGACTCGAACAGACCGAGCACCATCTGGAACCAGCGGCCGACCAGCGACTGCATGAGCGACAGGTCGCGGATGGTGGTCAGCTTCTTCGCCAGGCGCCGCACTTCGTCCTGTTCGCGCCCGAACGTCTTCACGAGCAGCGCGCCAGACACCGACAGCGTTTCCGACAGGATGCCGACCAGTTCGCTGTGTCGCGATTGCAGGATGCGCTTGATGTGCTTCCGCTGCCGTCCCACGCGCCGTGTCGATCCGATGAAGAAGGGCAGGAACGCCGCGGCCACGAGCGACAGGCGCCAGTCGAGCGCCGTGACGAACGCCAGCGTCGACAGCAGCACGACGCTGTTCTGCAGCAGGTCGACCAGCGTGCCGCTGACCACGCCGCCAACGCCCTGCACGTCGTTGAGCACGTGGCTCACCGCCTCGCCAGGCTTCTGCCGCGTGAAGAAGTCGAACGGCATGTCGTGCAGCTGGCCGTACAGTTTCACGCGCAGGTCGAGCATCACCTGCTGACCCACGAACTCGGCGCTGTATTTCTGCGCCACCTGCAGCAGGCCAGCGCAGACCGGACCGACCACCATGGCGGTGCAGTACAGGAACAGCAGCTGAAGATTGCCAGTGGGAATCGCTTCGTCCACCACCTTCTTGAGGAAGAACGGCGCCACCAGATTCAGCGCCGCCGCGCCCACCACGCAGGTGGCAATGACCGAGGCACGCCAGCGGTAGGGCGCCACCAGCGCGCAGATGCGGCGCAGCGTCGCCGCCTCCATCGGACCCATGTCCCTGACATCGATCGCCGACTTTCTGACGCGGTGCACCGCTGCCCGCCTTCGCAAGCCGGATGCCACGCGTGATGCGTGGAACTGCGCAGAATCCCCTCTACCGTCCGATACGGGCGCCTCCTCGCTGTGCGCCACAATGGGACGCGGCCTGCCGGTTTCGAGGCCAGGGCAACGATGCGGTCGGCGTGAAGGAACGCGCAGGCGCGACGGTGCGTATGACAGAATACGACCCCAACACATTTGGCGGAGGAGCGACGCGCATGGGCCTGATGGACTTCATTAAGAGCCAGGTACTCGAGATCATCGAGTGGACCGACGATTCCCGGGACACCCTCTCCTACCGCTTCCCAGACGACGACAAGGAAATCAAGCGCGGGGCGCAGCTGATCGTGCGCGAGTCGCAGGTCGTCCAGTTCGTCTACCTCGGGCAGTTCGGCGATCAGTTCGGCCCCGGCAAGCATTCGCTGGTCACCGACAACATCCCGGTGCTGTCGCGGCTCCAGGGATGGAAGTACGGCTTCGAGTCGCCGTTCAAGGCCGACGTCTACTACGTCACCACGCGGCTCTTCACCGGCAACAAGTGGGGCACGTCGAACCCGGTCATGGTCCGCGATCAGGACTTCGGCATCGTTCGCCTGCGCGCGTTCGGCACCTACGATTTCCGCATCGTCGACGTGCCGAGGTTCCTCAAGGAGGTGGCCGGCACCGACGTCCACTTCAGGCTCGACGAGTTTGCGGATGCGATGCGCTCACGCCTCGTCAGCGTCTTCAGCGAGGCGCTCGCCGAAAGCCGCGTGCCCGCGCTCGACATCGCCACCCGTTACAGCGAGCTGGGCGAGGCGCTGCTGCCGCTCATCAATCCGGTCATCAAGGCCAAGTACGGACTCGAGATGGGCAGCTTCATCATCGAGAACGTGTCGGTGCCGCCGGAAGTGGAAGCGGCGATCGACAAGCGCTCGAGCATGGCCGCGGTCGGCAACCTGAACGACTACGTGAAGTACCAGATGGCGCAGGGGCTCGAGAAGGGCGGCACGGGTGTGGGCGGCCTCGGGGCCGAGATGGCCGTCGGCATGTCCATCGCCAAGGAAATGATGAACCAGGGGCTGGCCGGACAGGCCACTCCTGCCGCGGCGCCGCCCGCCGCGCCTGCGGCACCCGGACTGCCCGAGATGCTCAGCCCGGCCGATGCGGCCAAGGCGCTTGGCGTTTCCGAAGCCGACGTGATCTCCAGCCTTGAAGCCGGCGATCTCAAGGGCAAGCGCATTGGCTCGCAGTGGCGGATCACGCGCGCGCAGTTGAACGCGTTCCTGCAGTAACCGGCCGACACCGACGTGAGCGACGAGTCGTCTGCGGCGCCGGCGTCAGAGCCGGTCGCCACCGCACGCGAGAAGTATCACTGTCCCGCGTGTGGCGCTGAAGCGCACTGGAACCCCGGGAAGAAGGCGCTGGTGTGCGCGTTCTGCGGCACCGAGTCGCCCTTCACGCTCACCACGCGCACCGACGAGACGGTGATCGTCGTTCACGAGCCGCTCGAGGCGCTGCGGCACATTCCCGAGGATCACAAGGGCTGGCAGGCCACCAAGACCACGGTGCGCTGCCAGAGCTGCCACGCCATTTCGGTGCTCGATCCCGACAAGGTGGGCAGCCGCTGTCAGTTCTGCGGCGCCGCGCAGCTGGTGCCGTACGCGGAAGTAGAGGACACCTATCGCCCCGAATCGCTGCTGCCGCTCACGATCGCCGAGTCGCAGTCGCGCGATCTGATTCGCGCCTGGTACAAGCGGCAGTGGCTGGCGCCGAACGCGCTGAATGCGCGCGCGCTCACCGACACCGTGAAGGCGGTGTACCTGCCGTACTGGACATTCGATGCCAAGGTGTTCGCGCAGTGGACGGCTGACGCCGGCACGTATTACTACACCGGCAGTGGCAAGAATCGGCAGCGCCATGTGCGGTGGTCGCCGGCCGCGGGCGAGCTGTCGCATGTGTTCGACGACGACCTGGTCACCGCGTCGCTCGGTGTCGATCCCAAGTGGCTGCGTGCGGTTGAGCCGTTTCCCACCAGCGGGCTGATTCCGTACGACCCGGGCTATCTGGCGGGATGGACCGTGGAGCGCTATCAGATTGATCTCGTGGCCGCCGCCACCCGGTCGCGCGAGCAGATGGACGCCACCATCCGTCAGCTGTGCATCAACCAGATTCCCGGCGACACCCACCGCAATCTCGTCGTCCGTTCCAACTACAGCGACCAGCGCTTCAAGCACATTCTCGTGCCGGTGTGGCTGCTGTCGTACAAGTACGGCTCGAAGAGCTATCAGGTGGTCATCAACGGTGTCACCGGCAAGGTCGTGGGTGGGCGGCCCTGGAGCTGGGTCAAGATCGCGCTTCTCATCCTCGTCGCCCTGATCGTGTTGGTTCTGGTCAATAGCGACTAGGACGGCTTAAGGCGACTGGCATCGCGCGGCCGACCGCCATTCGACTCCGCGAACCGCGAGACGGCGTGGGAAACCAGCGCTCCGGCGGCTTGTCGGTGGCATGCGCAGGTCCGTGACCTGCGCGGATCTCTGGCGCCTGCGCGCCGGTTTCCCGTCTGTCGCGTGCGACACGCCGCTCGCGAATGTTCGCTTCGCCGAACGGCAGCCGGCCGCGCTCGTGGTCGCTGAAAACGCCACGCGCGATCCACCTGAAGGCAGGCGTTGTCGTCAACCAGCCGGCGTCAGCGGATTGCTGACATTCAATGGCTCAGGTGGTCCTGTAGAATTCGCTATCCGATGAGGGCACCGAGCACCGTACACGCGCGGACGGCATCCACGGCGCGGAAGCTGCGCGCTTCGTTGGTCGCGAGCGCCTTCTTCGCCTGCTGCTGCAACTCCCCAGCTCCGGTGCCCTCGCCTCCCGAGGCGCCCTCGACACCGGCCACGGTGCCGCCCCCAGCGCCCATTCCGTCCACGCCGTCTACGACGCTGACGGGGACGGTTCGCGCGACCAACGATGGCGTCATCGTTCCCGGTGCGAGCGTGTCACTGGCCGTCAGCTTTCCCTTTCCTGAGGCTGTTCCCACGGCGACAACGACGACCGACGCCAACGGATACTTCTCGCTGACCTATCAACGTCAAACCTCCGCCCAGTACATGCGGATCACGGTGAGCGCTCCAGGGCACGTCACTCGGAGCGCCGTGGTCGAAGCTGGCAAGACGCGCGAAGCCAATGTCGACCTGTTTCGCGAGGATGCTTCCTTTCACCTCACCGATTTTCGAATGATTGCGCGGGGCGGGGTCTTCACTTACGGCGTGTACCGTCCTCTGGCGAGAGTGACGCGTCCCCTGACGCTGTATGTCGCGACGAACGACCCACAGGGGCGGCAAGTGGAAGCGAGGCGTATCGATTTGGTGATCGACACAGTGCTGGCCTCAGCAGCTTCGCTCAGCGGTGGCACCGTGTCGATCACTGGAGTCGAGCGCGGGCCCTTGCGAGCTGGTCAATCGGGCTACTTGACCATCCAGTGGAGTACGTTCTCGCCGACGTCCGGCTTGTGCGTCACGTCCTGGTCGCCCGGTGGAGATAAGCCGGAAGTGAGTCTGGCCTCGACCGAGTGCCGCTGCGGTGGTTACGACATCGACCCAGGGATTGTTCGGCACGGCCTCGCGAACGCGCTGGGGCTATACGACACGTCATTCAGCGGCGATCTGATGCAGTCGAACATGGTGGCTGATCCCCCCAGGTGGCGGGGCCAGAACTCGTGCGACAGGAAGCCGACGCTGGCAGAGCAACGCTACGCACGCTACCTGTACGCGCGTCCGCACGGCAACACCGATCCGGACAACGATCCCCCGCTAGCCGTGTTGCCCTGAGTCCGCGGACTCAGGGCTTCCCGCTGCCGTGCCGGCATTGGCAGAACCGTCCGCCCCAGACTCCGGCACCAAGGCGCTGGTGTCTGACGCCAGAATCGGCGACGATACGACCACCGCCACCGGCGGCCTACACCATGGCATTCTGCGATCACTGCGAAGGACAACGGTTCGATCGGGCACGGATCGTCCGACTGCTCAGGGCGGCAAGAAAAGCCGCGTTGGCGCGTGAGGCCGACGACGCCGTCGAGGCGCTGGAGGCAGCGCTCAAGGCGGTGCGCAACCTCGACGTGCCGCATCTCGAACGATTCGACGAAGTCGTCGAAGGCGAGATGGTGCACTGAGACGAGGCAAACGG
>CADEEX010000229.1 GCA_902826465.1 uncultured Acidobacteriota bacterium | reverse complement strand
ATGTCGGTCGCCGCTGTTCATCTCCGTGTGCCGCATCCGTACTATCATCGGGTCTGGAGGACCCATGCGCGTTGCCCGGATGACCCTACTCGCCGTCGCGCTGACGCTGGCGTCAGCGCTTCCCGCGAAAGCCGATCTCACCGCATTCGTCGGCGCCAACACGACGCCAGAAAACCGGGGACTGCGCGGCTTCGGCTTCGGTGCAGGCCTGCTCGTCGTGGCGTTCGAGTTCGAGTACGCGACGACGTCTGAGGACACGTCGTTAAACGCGCCATCGCTCAAAACCGGATCCGGAAACCTGCTGCTGCAGACTCCCATGATGATTCACGGCTTCCAGCCATACTTCACGGTCGGGGGAGGATTGTACAGGGAAAGGCTCGGCAATCACGTCGACACGAGCTTCGCACCAAACTCTGGCGCAGGCGTGAAGATTGCCCTGGCGGGCCCCTTGCGGCTGCGGATCGACTACCGGGTGTTCAAGCTCGGAGGCGATGCGCTGTATTCGCCAGCGCACCGCCTCTATGCAGGACTGAATCTGAAGTTCTGACTACTCGCCCATCTTCTGGAGCAAGTTCAGGTTGACGATGTTCATGCCCTGGGCGTAGGCCCCGGCATACTTCGTCAGAATGTCGTTCGACTCGGCGGTGTTGCCGAAGCCTTCGACGATGATGTTCGACACCTGATAATCGGCACCCTTGAGCGCCGGGTCGATCACGAATACGAACAGCGTGTTGGCGCCGGCCGGATCGGGCGACTTGAAGACCTTCCAGCCCGCAGCCTGCTGCTTGCGCTCGGGCTTCTCGCTCTTGGCGAGCGCTTCCTTCACTTTGGTCATGACCATCTCAAAGTCGGCAACCTTGTCCGGCTTGATGAAATGGAGCACGAGGGCGCCGTCGTTCGGAAACAGGCGCTGATTCGGAGCCGGCGTCGCCTGAGCAGCAGGATCTTGCGCAAACGACGAACTGGCCGACAGCAGACCCACCGTCAACCCCAGAGCAACAATTCCCAGCCGGCGACCGGTGGCCAGCACGTCACGTCGAACCATCTCTGCCTCCTTGGCGAAAGCGCGTAATGTATCGTACTAAAGGTTTACACGAAAACTGCCATCACTTCATGTGCGAGGAGCAACCCCTGGCGCGTCAGCCTCCAGCGGTCTGGCGTCACCTCCAGCAACCCCAGATCCACGAAGGGTTGCAGGTCGGCGCCATACCTGCGCCAGATATCGGCGGCATAGCGGGCGTTCAGCACGGCGACGTTGATGCCGTCGTTCAAACGCAACCCGGTGAACAAGGCATCGCCGAGACGCTCGTCAACCGTTAGACACCGCTTTTCGATCGCCGGGGGTCGACCGCCGAACATCCGCTCGATATAGTCATCTGTTCCCGAGACATTCTTCCACCGCGCTCCACGTCTGGTCGAGTGGGCTCCACAGCCGAACCCCTGCCACTCGCCATCTGTCCAGTATTTCAGATTGTGCTGTGAGCGACGCGCCGGCTTCGCGACATTCGAAATCTCGTACTGCACAAACCCGGCCGCCTCGAACCGTTCCATCCCGGCCACGTACATGGCGGCCACATCGTCGTCCGGGGCTTGCGACCAGGCGCTGCGCGCCATCTCATCCCGAAGCGGCGCATTCGGATACACCTCGAGCATGTAGAGCGACACGTGATCGGGGGCCACGGCGATCGCCCTATCGACCGACTCGAGCCACTCGTCGACCTGCTGGCCCGGCAGCCACATCATGAGATCGAGGCTGATATTGTCAAACCCCGCCGCGCGGGCGTCAGCCAACGCCCGTGCCGCGCGTGCGCTGTCGTGCACCCGCGACAGCCGCTTCAGCTCGTCGTCACGAAACGATTGCACGCCGAAGCTGATCCTGTTGACGCCCGCGTGGCGAAAGCCATCGAGCAGGCCTGGTGTAATGGACTCAGGATTGGCTTCGAGTGTGATCTCCGCGCCGTCGGCCATCGCATAGCGCCGCCGGCACGCTTGAATCACCGCCGACACGTCGTCCGGGGACAGCAGAGATGGGGTGCCGCCGCCAAAATAGATCGTGTCCGCGGCGTCCGGCAGGGAACCCACGCGCACGGGTTCGGCGCCGCCATCGATTTCACGAACCAGCGCAGCGACGTAGCGGCCCTTGACGGTTGCGTCGAACAACCCGCGGTTGAAGTTGCAGTAGTTGCAGATTGCCGCGCAGAACGGAACGTGGACGTAGAGGCCGAGCATGCAGAGCCGCTAGGAGCCGGCCTTTCCCCCGGTCCATTTCAGATCGGCACGGCCATCGTCGCGCAGCGAGGCACGGGCCTGCCGGCCGCCAGCCCGGGGCGCCGGCAACGTGGTGCGCTTACGCATCTTCGACATCATGACGAGGTCGTCCACACCGCCGTTGGCCGGCAGTTCCCGATAGTCGGCGCCATCGAGCACGATGAACTCGCACATTTCGTGCAGGCGCGAACGCATCCGGTGGCCGATGCGAAACAGCAACGAGTTTGGTTCGGAGTCGTCGGGAATATCCGCGTAGTTCGACGTGAAAATCGTCAACCGGCGCTCGTTGTAGCGCGTGTTGACGATGAGGTTCATCGTCTCCTCGACCCACTCTGAGGTCTTCTCGGCACCGAGATCGTCGAGTACCAGCAGATCGGCCTGCATCACCGGGCGAAGAACGTCGAGCTCGGTGGTACGAATCGACGGGTCGTAGGTGCTGCGAATCACGCGCAACAGATCGCGGGTGTCGTAGAACAGTCCACGCGCATTCGTCTGCTCGATCACCTCGCGCAGAACGGCCACCCCGAGATGGGTCTTGCCGACACCAGGTTGTCCTTCGAGGAAGAGTCCTTTGCCCGCGGCTGGATAACTGTCGACGATGGCGCGCGCCTTGGCGACTGCGCTCAGCAACGACTCGTTGTATGCGGTGAAATTGGCGATCGTGCAGTGCTGATAACGCTTCGGAATATTCGCCGCGGCAAAGCGCTGCAGTCCGACGCGCGCACGACGACAGTCGCAGCGCTGCACTTGTCGTACACCGTTCTGTTCAACGGGACGCCAGCCGGTGTCATCACAGAGTTCGCAGGACATGGAGGGAATGACGCGCAGAGGCGCGCGTCAATGGCCTGCAGTATATCAGCGGCCGGCGTCCGATCGATCTGATTCTGCCGTCGCTGAGGCTGAGGTCGTGGTGCGGACAAGATCGGTCGGCGATGACTTGACGAGCGCGGTGGACAGACGCTGTTCCCAATCGCCCACGCCACGCGTGAGCTCACCCTTGACGTACTCCATGAACTCATTCACCTCGCCCTGCATCCGCTCGATCTTTCGCCGCATGTTGAGAATGATCTCGACGCCCGCGAGATTGACGCCGAGGTCGCGCGTCAGCGACAGGATGGTCTCGAGCTGCTCGAGGTCCTCTTCTGAATAGAGGCGCGTGTTGCCGTCCGTCCGTGACGGCTTCAGCAGTCCTTCGCGTTCATACAACCGCAATGTCTGCGGATGAATGCTGTACTTCTGCGCGACGATACTGATCATGTAGTACGCCTTGCCGCTGCTCTTCATGACCGCCCTTCCACATCGACAGTGGCTCTGCGCACATCACCGGCGTTAATCCGTCCGAACTCGCGCAGCAGATCCTTGGAGCGCTCATCCAGCACTGGCGGCAACACAATCCGCACCTCCACGATCAGGTCGCCGCGCGTCGTGCCACGCAGCGACGGCATGCCGCGCTCGCGCAGGCGAAAGCGCTGTCCCGACTGTGTCCCCGGCGGTACGCGGACCCGGGCTGGCTGTCCGTCGATCGACGGCACGTCGATCTTTGCCCCGAGCGCCGCTTCATGAACCGCCACCGGCACGTTGACGCCGAGGTCATCGCCGTCGCGTCTGAAGATCGAGTGCGGCGCCACCTGCACGTTGAGGATCAAGTCGCCGGAGTCGCCGCCGTTCCGGCCGGCGTGTCCCTTACCGGAGATCCGCAGCTGGTCACCGCTGTTGACGCCGGGAGGAATCTGGACGCGAACGGTCTCGGCGCGGAGTTCCGTCTGCCGGCCATGACAGGAGGTACACGGCATCGCCGACAGCGCCCCCGTGCCCCGGCAATTCGGGCACGGCTTCGAGAACACCATGTGCCCGCGAGCCGATCGCACGGCGCCGGTGCCCTGGCACGCGCCGCAGCGCCGCTCGGACACGCGCAGCTGGCCCAGACCGGCGCAGGTCGCACAGCGCTCATGCCGCGTCAGCGTCACCGCGTCAGATCCGCCCACGCACGCCTGCTCGAGCGTCAGGGTCAACCCGACGTAGACGTCGGTCCCCCGGAGCGGTTGGCCCGACGCGAACGGTGCCGCGAGAACTTCAGAGAACAGATCGCGAAAGGTCGACGCCGCCGAGCCGTTGGCGCTCACCGAAAAATCGAATCCGTCAAAGCCAAACGCCACCGGTGTCACGGCTTCTATCACCCGTCCGGCTGCGTCGTATTGGCGTCGGCGATCCGGATCGCTCAGCGTCTCGTAGGCATCCGCGATCTGGCGGAACTGCTGCGCCGCGAGGCGGTCACCCGGATTGATATCCGGGTGACACTTCCTCGCCAGCCGCTTATAGGCACGCTTGATGTCGTTCAGCGTCGCGGCCCGCTCGATGCCAAGAACGATGTACAGGTCCATGTCTACTTGTCGTCTACCACCTCGGCGTCGATCACGTCGCCGTTCGTAGCGCCACCCTTCTGGTCGTCAGCGGGCTGTCCGCCACCCGGTTGCGTGCCTGGTCCACCGGCCTGCTGATACATGCCCGCGGCGGCCTTGTGCTGGGCCTCGGTCAAGGCGTCCATCGCTTTCGTCGTCAGCGCCGCGTCATTGCCCTCGATCGCCTTCTTCAGCGCCTCGACGGCAGACTCGATCGCCTGCTTGTCGCCAGCCGCCAGCTTGTCCCCGGAGTCCTTGAGGAACCGCTCGGCGCCATAGACCGCCTGATCAGCCTTGTTCCTCGCCTCGATCTCCTCACGGCGCTTCTTGTCTTCGTCGGCGTGCGACTCGGCCTCCCGCATCATGCGGTCGACCTCTTCCTTGCTCAGACCACTCGACGACGTGATGGTGATCTTCTGCTCCTTGCCCGTGCCCAGGTCCTTCGCCTGCACGTTGACGATGCCATTGGCATCGAGATCGAAGGTCACTTCAATCTGCGGCACGCCTCTCGGTGCTGGCGGCAGTCCCGCCAGATGGAACTTGCCCAACGTGCGGTTATCGCGCGCCATCGAGCGCTCACCCTGCAGCACGTGCACTTCGACGCTGGTCTGGCTGTCGGAGGCGGTCGAGAAGACTTCGCTCTTGCGCGTCGGAATGGTGGTGTTGCGCGGAATCAGCGGCGTCATGACGCTGCCCATCGTTTCGATGCCGAGCGACAGCGGCGTCACGTCGAGCAAGAGCAAGTCTTTCACCTCGCCAGACAGCACGCCGGCCTGTACGCCCGCGCCAATCGCCACGACCTCGTCGGGATTCACGCCCTTGTGCGGTTCCTTGCCGAACAGGTTCTTGACGATCTGCTGCACCTTCGGGATGCGCGTCGATCCGCCGACGAGCACGACCTCATCGATCTTCGAGGCGTCGATGCCGGCATCTTTCAGCGCCTGTCTGGTGGGGCCCACGGTGCGCTCGAGCAGGTCGTCGACGAGCTGCTCGAACTTTGCGCGCGTCAGCTTCATCTGCAGATGCTTCGGCCCCGTCTGATCGGCCGTGATGAACGGCAGGCTGATATCGGTCTCCATGACGGTCGAGAGTTCCATCTTGGCCTTCTCCGCCGACTCACGGAGGCGCTGCAGCGCCATGCGGTCCTTGCCGAGATCGATGCCTTCGGCCTTCTTGAACTCGCTGATGATCCAATCGATGATGCGGTGATCGAGGTTGTCGCCGCCAAGGTGGGTGTCGCCGTTGGTCGCCTTCACTTCGACCACACCCTCACCGACTTCAAGAATCGAAATGTCGAAGGTGCCGCCGCCGAAGTCGTAGACGGCAATCGTCTCGTCCTTCTTCTTATCGAGGCCGTACGCCAAGGCCGCCGCCGTCGGCTCGTTGACGATGCGCATGACCTCGAGACCGGCGATCTGACCGGCATCCTTCGTCGCCTGGCGCTGGGCGTCGTTGAAATAGGCGGGCACGGTGATCACGGCGCGGCTGACCGACTGCCCGAGATACTCCTCGGCCGCCTGCTTCAGCTTTTGCAGCACCATCGCCGAAATCTCGGGCGGGGAGTACTCCTTGCCGTTGGCGCTGATCCGCACGTCGCCGTTACTGGCCCGGGCCACCTGGTAGGGCACCATCTTCATCTCTTCGGAGACTTCGTCGAAGCGGCGGCCCATGAAGCGCTTGATCGAGAACACCGTGTTCTCGGGGTTCGTGACCGCTTGGCGCTTCGCCACCTGCCCGACGAGGCGCTCGCCCGACTTGGCAAAGGCGACCACCGACGGCGTCAGCCGCCCTCCTTCTGGGTTGGTAATGACGACCGGTTCGCCACCCTCCATCACTGCCACCACCGAGTTGGTCGTCCCCAGATCGATTCCGATGATTTTGCTCATGTCCTCTTCTTTCCTTCGCAGGCACGCTCCCATGCGAGCGCTTCTATTCGTATGATTCTCAAGTCAGTATAAAAGTTGAGTCACCCATAATCAACACCTACCTCCGACTGGAAGGCGGTTTCCATCGGTTCTCGCATTGGCGCTGTCGCCCGTGGGCGTATACTGGCAACGCCAGCAGTCCTGTCCACCTCAATATTGAGGCGGCGTATGAGCGTTCTTCGAGTCGTGACGGCCTTGTCGGCCGCATTGCTAACAAGTCTGATTCCCGCGAGCGCCCAAGAGTTCCAGGACGTCGCGGCCCCGCCGCATATCGCCTTCGTCGAAGGCGCGGCGACGATATCCCGGGACGGCGAGCGCGAGGAGGCCGACCCAG
>CADEEX010000228.1 GCA_902826465.1 uncultured Acidobacteriota bacterium | reverse complement strand
AACTTTCCGGTGATGGTGCCGATGTGGATCTTCTCTGGCATCTTCTTCTCCACCGAACGATTTCCCGCCAGCATGCAGCCGTTCATCCAGGCGCTTCCGCTCACCGCCCTGAACGACGCCTTGCGCGGCGTCATGCTGGAAGGCACCGGTCTCGTCGCGCTGTTACCCGAGATGGCGATCCTCGGCGTGTGGGGCCTGGTCGGCTTCGTCGTCGCGCTCAAGATTTTTCGTTGGCAATAGCCTCGTCCCTGCCGCTGTCTCCGTAAGGCCACGCCCGTTTCACCTGGCTGTCACAACCTCTCCGTCCAACCAACTGGAAGTGATTCGCAACAGCTGAGCCGACGGAGGGCTCCGTCAATGAAACGCGTAACGATTGTCCTGCTGCTCATCGCCCTGGTCGGTGTGGGAGCACGGGCCTACTACACCAGCACAACGGGCCAGCAGGCGGTGGTCAGCACCGCCCGCGTCGCCGCCGGCCACATCGTTGACGTCGTCGACGCCACCGGCACGCTCCAGGCCGTCACCACCGTCCAGGTCGGCACCCAGGTGTCTGGCACCGTGTCGTGGCTTGGCGCGGACTTCAATTCCATCGTCCGCAAGGGCGACGTCATCGCTCGACTCGACCCCTCGCTTCTCGACGCGCAGATTGCCCAGGTGCGCGCCAACCTTGCCAGGGCGTCCGCGGATGTCGAGAACGCCAGGGTTCAGGTGGCCGATGCGCAAGTGAAGTATGAGCGTGCTCAGGTGCTCTCTCAGAAGAGTCTCCTGGCCCGAAGCGAACTCGACGCGGCGCGGGTGGCCGTGGACACCGAGCAAGCACAGCTCAAGTCAGCGCTGGCCCAGTTGATACAGGCGGAAGCGTCGCTCAGCCAGAGCGAGGTCACCCGACAGCACGCCACCATTACCGCACCGATCGACGGCATCGTGATTCAGCGCAGTGTTGACGTCGGGCAGACCGTGGCCGCCAGCCTGCAATCGCCGACGATCTTCTCCATCGCTGCCGATCTGGCAAGGATGCAGGTGCAGGCGAGCATCGACGAGTCTGACATCGGCAAGATTGCGCCCGGTCAGGCCGTGTCGTTCACCGTGGATGCATATCCAGCCGAACGGTTCACCGGTGTCACCCGGCAGGTGCGCCTGCAGCCGACCGTTGTGCAGAACGTGACGACTTACACCGTGATCGTCGACGTCCCGAACGCGGAGTTGAAGCTGAAGCCTGGCATGACGGCCACCGTCAGCATCGAAATTGCTCGACGAGACGACGTCGTCACGGTGCCGAATGCCGCGCTTCGCTTCACCCCATCGACGGCCGCACTAGCGGCGCTCGGTGTCACGACGGGGCCGGCCGCCGAACCCGCTCGGGCGGGCCGCGGCGCGAAGGTGTGGGTTCGCGAGAACGGCGTTGTGCGGTCCGTCGCGGTCAAGACCGGGCTGAGCGATGGACAGGCCACCGAACTGCTTTCTGGCGATCTCGCGCCAGGCACTGAGGTGGTAACGAACGTCCTTACTGCCAGCGACGCCGCGCGGCCAACGGCCGCAGCGCCGACCGGTGGCATGTTCATGGGCGGCTCACCCGCCGGCGGGCCCGGCCTCGGTGGCCAGGGCGGCAACCGTCAGGGTGCCACCCGACCCGCCGGAGGCGCCCGATGACGCCCCTCATGACCATCCGAATCGCGGCCGAAGCACTGACCACGAACAAGATGCGCACCGGCCTGACGATGCTTGGGATGATCATCGGCGTGTCGGCGGTCATCACGCTTGTCGCCATGGGGAGTGGCGCACAGGCGACGATCTCGGATCAGATCAAGGGTGCCGGCACAAACATGATCACGGTCAACGCCGGCAACTTCACGAGTGGCGGCGTTCGTCTCGGTTCAGGTGCCGCAAGTTCGCTCACTGTTGACGATGCGGCGGCACTCCGCGACATCGACGGCGTTCAGTACCTGGCGGCGGGAGCGTCGTCACGGGCGCAGGTGATTGCCGGTAACGCCAACTGGTACACCCGTATCACTGGCACCGACGTGGACCTGCTGTCGATTCGCGCGTGGGCACTTCGCAGCGGCACGTTCTTCGGCGACGACGAGGTCCGTGATGCGGCCAAGGTGGCGGTGCTCGGGTCGTCGGTGAGCCAGCAGCTCTTCGGCGGCACGACCGACCCCACAGGACAGCTGATTCGGATCGGCAGCCAACCATTTCGCGTCCTCGGCGTCATGGCGTCGAAGGGTCAAGGGATGGGCGAAGACATGGACGACCAGATTCTCGTTCCCTACACCACCGTGCAGAAAAAGCTCGCCGGCATCACGCACCTGCAGAGCATCGTGATTTCAGCGGCGTCGGCGGAGGAGACGAGCGCTGTCGCCGACCGGATTGCGATCGCGCTTCGCGCCCGTCACAACATCCTGCGCGCGCAGGACGACGACTTCACGATTAGAACGCTGGAAGAAATCGCCGACGTCCGGAGCCAGGCACTCGGCACCATGACTACACTACTCGCTGGCATCGCGGCGGTTTCGCTCGTCGTCGGCGGCATCGGCATCATGAACATCATGCTGGTCTCGGTCACAGAGCGGACCAGGGAAATTGGCCTGCGGATGGCGCTGGGCGCCAGGAAACGCGACGTGCTGATGCAGTTTCTTGCTGAATCGGTCGGACTCAGCCTGGCTGGTGGCGGCATCGGCGTCGCTCTCGGTTTCGCCATCGCGGAGGGTCTCTCGCGGTGGATGTCATGGCGCACCGACGTGTCGCTGGAGTCTGTCGCGCTGGCGTTCGGCTTTGCCGCCGCCACCGGGGTGTTCTTTGGCTTCTATCCTGCGCGCAAGGCTGCAGGCCTCCACCCGATCGAAGCGCTCCGATTCGAGTAGGGTCGCAGCGTCAGGTTATCCGGTGCCACCAGTCGGCCCGTTGCCAATCGCACTCGTTGCGCGCTGCGCCGCCAGCACGGCAACGATGATGAGCGCCGTCAGCGTGCTGAGAATGTAGAGTCCGAATGCCATCGCCAGACCGACCGACGCAGTCGCCCAGATCGTTGCCGCCGTCGTCAGCCCCTGCACTTTGCCGTCCTGGCGAAGAATCACGCCAGCGCACAGGAAACCGATGCCAGACACCACCTGCGCGGCAATGTAGGCGGGATCGCCGGCACCGACATGGCTCGAGATCTGACCGAAGGTGCAAGCGCCGAGCGCCACTGCGCTGTATGTGCGGATGCCGGCATCACGCCCTTTCACCTCCCGATCCCATCCGATCAACCCACCCAAGATCGTCGCGCCGATCGTTCGCGCGACAAAGAGCAGCTCGAGACTCCAGTCCATGTGCATCATGACTCCGGGGGATTCATGCGACCGCGGCGGGTTTGCTCGCCGTAGCTCGATCGACCAGCGTCAATAGATAGGCACGAGTTTCAGACAGGGTGCTCGCCACGAAGCTGGCCCCCGCATCCCGCAACGCCTGCGGCGCATCGTCACCCAGGACGGTCGGCGCCCATCGGCCGACAATGATGGGCACGTCGGGCAGCGCCATGCGGACCCGCTTCACCAGAAGTCTCGTCTTCGATGGTGCGCTTGGCGGCAAGTCCGCGAAGCACACCACCGTGCCTGGCTGCGCCCGCAGCAGGGCGATCAGTTGCGCGGTGGACATCGGCATGTCGACACGTTCGATGACCACCGCTACGTCGTGCAGCATGGCGTTGAGCATCGTCAGTGCGATCTCGTCCGACGCACCGCCAATGGGGTAACCGAGAACTCGCAATGGGCCGCGCCTGGTGCCCTTTGGATCGGAGGCGGTCGCGTCGGAGGTGGGCGTGGCATTCGTCTTCAGACGACGCAGGAGCGCGTCCTCCGCTTCAGGCAGCAGTTCACGCGTCGAGTCGAGCACCGCGTCGCGCTCGTCGATCGACAACCGCTGTTCCAGGCGATCCCGCTCGGCATAGTTGAGCGCCGGAAGCATCAACGCGTCGTACACGGTGTCGGGCGCTTCTGTTTTGATATGACGGTCGATCAGGTCGGCGGCTTCCGCCACGTCACGCGCGAGCAGACGCTGGTAGTAGCCGTACTCAGGCGCCAGCGGTGACGAGTCGGACATCAGCGCACCAACGAACCGCAAGCCTGGCACGTGCTTGCCCATCACGACCAGACACACGGTGAGCGGCGTCGCCATGAGCAATCCAAGCGGTCCCCACAGGAACGTCCAGAAGGCCACTGAGACAAGCAGTGCGACCTGCGACACGCCGGCCGCTCCGGCGTACAGCTTCGTTTCGAGCACCAGATTGGTGAACAGTTCGAGAATCACGAAGAAGACGACGACCCAGAGCGGCCCGATCCATCCCGGTAGAGCAGCGAGACTGATGACGATCGGCGCGCCCGCACCGATGATCGGACCCACATAGGGGATGAAGCGAAGCGCGCCACCAAGCGCGCCCCACACAAGCGCGTAAGGCACGCCGAGCAGATACAAGCCAACGCCGGCCGACACTCCGTAGACGACGTTGACGAGCGACTGCATCAGCAGTTGCCGGCTCACGCGTGCACCGGCCTCTTCGAAGGCCTTCGTCGTTGTCGCCAGTTGGCCATCGCCAACAAGGCCGATCAGGCGGTCGCGTAAGTCGCGCCGCTCGAGCAGCATGAAGATCACCATCGTGAGCACCAATGCCGCCTTGCTCAGCGGTCCCATGATCGGGCCGAGCCACGCCACGCTGAACAGACCGCCGGCGGGCTCCTGCATCACGACGACCGGCCGTGTCACGCTGCCTCTCGCCGCAGGCTGATCGTCGAGCCCCGTCTTTATTTGATCGATTGTCTGTTGAATCTTCTCGACCGAGCCGCCCTTGCCAGCCCCGCGGACGTCGAGAATCTTCGCGCGAATGTTGCCCCGATAGCGCGGCAGGTCATCGGCCAGGCGATCCATCTGCCTGGCCAGCCCCCAGCCCGCGAGCCCCAGTACGGCGAACACCACCAGCACCGCTGCCAGCACTGCGGGAACATTCCCGATGCGTCGTTCAAGCCACGTGACGGCTGGGTTGAGAACGAACGTCAGCAGCAGGGCGAGGGCGATGGGAACGATGACCGTCTGCGCCCAATACAGTACGGCCACAATCAGGACACATCCCGCGAATGTGACCCATGATTTCATGGCGCGAACCGCTTCGTCGAGCGAGAAGGCGGGCATACCTCAGCACTGAGAGCAAGAACCCAGCCACCCGGGTTGGAGGTTGGAGGTTGCGCGTCGCTCGATTGTGAGCCGTGAGCCGCTAGAGGGGCACTGAATCGCCGACGTGGAGCGTGACGAAGCGATCGGCGCTGACACCAGCCGCCTCTCGAGCACGGGCAAGGGCCGCAACGGGCTCGTCGATGCCCTCGCTGGTGAGGGGGAACGTGCCGAAGTGCATGCCAATACTACCGCGAGCCTCGAGGTCGAGATGCGCCCGCACAGCCTCGGCGGGATTCATGTGAATGTCTTTCATGAACCAACGCGGTTCGTACGCGCCAATCGGCAACAGCGCCAGATCGACGGAACCCAGGCGACGGCGAACGTCCGAGAAGTGCGCGCCGTAGCCACTGTCGGCCGCAAAGAAGATCCGGCGGGCGCCGAGCTGAATCACGAACCCGCCCCATAAGGCGCGATTGCGATCGAACGGGGTGCGTGCGGAGAAGTGCTGCGCAGGCGTGGCGGTGACATGCACGTCGGGTCGACGTTCAGCGGCGCCCTCGCGCCGCAGAGAGGACGCCTCCTGCCACCAGTCGATCTCCTCGATGCGTTCGACGCCCGCCGACCTCAGTAGCGGACCGTTGCCAAGCAAGGTCACCACGGGTGGCTTGAGTGTGTAGGGCGCACCTGTGCGGCTCGCATTGCGTTCCTGAATCGCGCGTAGCGCGTGCAGATCGCAGTGGTCGTAGTGGTTGTGGCTGAGCAGAATCAACGAGATCGGTGGGAGGTCGTCGAACCGCACGCCGGGCTGACGCACGCGTCGCGGCCCGGCAACGCCGAATGGACCGGCACGTTCGGTGAACACCGGGTCGATCACGATGTTGCCCGTTGTCGTGCTGATCAGAAACGTCGCATGACCGATGAACGTAACGATGACCTCGTCTGTGACAGGCACAGGCGGGATCTGTGGTGTCACCGGCAGGTGCCGTGGCCAGGGAGTGCCTCGCTCGAACAGCATGTGTGGCACCCTCCAGAACGGCTGTCCGTTGGCGCCACCAGGATTGTGGAATCGGCCGCGGCTGAAGTGGTCGCTCACCTCTTTGTTCGACGCAGATTGTCCCATGCAGGTTGCGCTCGTAGAATCATGTCATGCCGACCAGAACGGAAGTGTGGATGCGCGGACCGATCGCGGGCGTGAACCCCTGGCTGCAGCCGGTGGTCCACTCGTTGCTGCAGACGAAGGAAGAGATCGAAGTGCTCGCTGAAGGCGTGACCGACGAGGGGCTGTGGCAGCGACCTGGCGGTGCCGCGTCGATCGGCTATCACCTCGATCACATTGGCGGCAGTCTCGATCGGCTCTACACCTATGCGCGCGGCGAGCGGCTGTCGCCCGCGCAGTTTGCGGCGCTCAAGGAGGAAGGGCTTGCCCGCGGCCGCTCACTGCGCGAGGTCATCGACGGCACCAGAGCGGCGCTCGACCGGGCCATCGACGCCGTGACAGCGACACCGCACGACGTACTGCTCGACGCGCGTACGATCGGGCGCGCCGAATTGCCGACAACGACGCTGGGACTGCTGTTTCACGGCGCAGAGCACTCACTCCGTCACGCCGGCCAGGCCATCACGACAGCCAAGCAGCTGGCTCGCGCGACGTAGGCGCGGCGTCCGCCTGGAAGCCGGGCCTACGCGGCGCGTTCCTGCCGCTTCGACCGCGACGGTCCGTGTCGTCTCGACGAGTCGTGCAGGAACTCTCGGGTGTGCAGGTGATCGTCGGTGAAGTGCGACCGACGTACCCCGGC
>CADEEX010000227.1 GCA_902826465.1 uncultured Acidobacteriota bacterium | reverse complement strand
CCTGGCGAGCGTCCGCAGGCACACGCTCTTGGGGTCGGTGCTGGTCAGGGACGGGCTGCTCGACACGACCCGGCTTGGTACGGCCGAATACACGGCGCAGATTGAATCCGTCTCTCAGGCGGCCCGCGACGTTCTGAGCCGCTACGTCCCGGTTGTCAGCGGCTCCGCCACGGAACTGGAGCAGGTGGCGCGGCTCCGCCTCGAACTCGACCAGTTTCGTCAGGTCATGTTGGGGGTGTTTACCGGTGAACGGCCGCGCTCGCCATCGGACGTGCGCGCCGTGCTGCGCAGCGAGATCAACCCGCGGCGCGACATGGTCGTCGAGAGTGTGGACGGTGTACAGGCGCTGAACCGCAAGGCATTCATCGAGCAGCAGACGTTGAACGGCGACTTATACGCCGTCACGCAGCGTCTGGTGTGGCGCCAGCTCGGCATGGCGATGCTGGTCGGTCTGTCGATCGCCATGGTTGCCACCGTCTACGCTTCGAGGCTCGAGAAGCGTCTGCGGGCGCAGCGTGATGAGCAGCGGCAGCTCGCCAGTGATCTGCAACGCCTGTCCGCAAGAATGCTGCGGATGCAGGAGGAAGAACGGCGCGCCATCTCTCGGGAACTGCACGACGAGGTCGGACAGGTGCTGACGGCCATCAAGGTGGAACTGGCGACCGCGCAGCGGACCATCCAGGCCGCGGGAGGCGATCCGCAACTGCTGCGGGGCACGCGGGAGATTACCGATCGAGCGCTCTACACGGTCAAGGATCTGTCGCGGTTGCTTCATCCCGCTGTGCTCGATGACCTCGGATTGTCGGCAGCCGTGGATTGGCACCTGCGAGAGTTTGGCGCGCGTCATGATCTGCGGGTGGAATTCCGGCAGTTGCACATGCACCAGCGCCTGCCGCCTTCGGTCGAGATCGTCATCTACCGCATCATTCAGGAAGCCCTGACCAACGTGGCTCGGCACGCCGCCGCGACCACCTGCGCGGTCACCATGCGGCAATGGCCGGAGGTGCTGGTGCTCATCGTCGAAGACAACGGCGTCGGATTCGAGCCTAGACCGAACGGTCAGCTCACCGGTCTTGGACTGATCGGCATTCGCGAACGCGTGGCGGAACTCGGAGGACGCCTTCGGATTGAGAGCGCACCGGGCCGCGGGACGCGAATCGTCGTTGACCTGCCCTCGGTCGCCCTGTCTTCGGCGGAGCCGGAGTTCGAGACCGAGGCGTGTGCGCCCGCTGTGCCCCGCCTCGGAGCCGTGCATGGCTAGAGCACGCATTCTGATCGCCGACGATCACACGATTGTCCGACATGGGCTGTGCCGGATCCTCGAGGAACAGCCAGAGTGGAAAGTTGTCGCTCAAGCACACGACGGTCGCGATGCGGTGGCTCAGGCCCTCGCCATGCAACCAGACATCGCGATTCTCGACATCGGCATGTCACTGTTGAATGGTATCGAGGCGACCCGGCAGATCAAACGGCGACTGCCGTCGCTTCACGTGCTCATCCTCAGCATGCACGGGGAGCAGCCCTACATCACTGCTGCCGTGCATGCGGGCGCCCGTGGCTACCTGCTCAAAGATTCGATGGACGTCGATCTGGTCACCGCGGTCGAAGCGGTGATTGCCGGGCGCTCGTTCTTCAGCCCGGCGGTATCAAGAATCGTGCTCGACGAGTATGTGGGCCAGCTTGAACGCCAAGGTGTACTGGACCGCTACGACGCCTTGTCCGAACGTGAGCGCGAGGTCTTGCAGTTGGTGGCGGAGGGGCACAGCAATAAGGAAGCGGCGTCACTGTTGTCGATCAGCCCGTCAACCGTCGAGACCCACCGGGCGCGCATCTTTGACAAGCTGGACGTGCACAATACCGCGGAACTCGTGCTCTACGCCGTACGCCGTGGCCTCGTCTCGTAGTCAGCTCCGGCGAGGCCCGCGTGTTGCCTGTCTCGTCATGGTGCGACTTGCCCGCGTCCACGGAACGACGCGGGCAAGTCGCTTTTGGTGTCGCGCAGGATCTCGATAATGGCCTGGCGATCGGGTGCCGAGAGCCGGCGATAGCGGGCGTCTTTCTCGTCGCCTGACAACACGCGCCACAGGCGCTGATAGATGGCGTCCTTTGCTTCCGCCGGCAGCGCGTCAAAGGCCTCTGCGTAGACGAGATAGCTGAGCGGATAGCGGAGCAGGCGTGTCTTCAGATCGAGCTGACGGAGCGACCGACCCTGCCGATCGTGCGGCCCTTCCGCCTCGAAGCGTTCGGCGAATCCGGACGCACCTCGAACGGGCGCCGCGAGTGGTGCTTCGTTCACGAACAGGAAATAGTCCACCAGTTCCCGTGCGGCGTCGGCAAGAGGCACGGGGAGATCGGCGGTAACGTTGGGCGGCGTCAGCGCCGGGCCGCCTGGGCGCTGTTGCTGATACGCGGCAACGCGCGCTTCCCAGCCGATGCGGCCGAGCAGATTCATCCCGCGCGTCTGGTGCGTGAAGGTGAGCAGCGCCACGATGTCGCTGTGGTTCGACAGGTAGCCAGTGGTGTCGACGTGGCCATCGAGCGACGGCCATGTGGTCGAGACCGCCGGCGCTGATGCGGCGGCACGGCCGGCGACATGATTCCCGAGGTGCCGAGGCGCGCCTTGCTGCCCGGTCACATACCAGCCGCCCCAGCGCTGCTCGATCGGCGTCGTGTGATCCATGTTGAGAAGGCCGTAGCCCCTGTTGAGCATGCCTGGAATGCCGACCGTGGCGTACGAGTAGTGGCACGTCATGCAATCCTGGCGGCGCGTGAACTGCGGCCTGTCTTCCCGGTCGTTGTCGAGCGCGTAGAAGATGATCCCCTGCTGCGGATCCTGCGACGCCAGTTCAATGAAGCCGCCGCGCACCCAGGCCACAGACACCGCGTCGTTGAAGAAGATCGCGCGCGGGTTCACCGTGCTGATGCGCTGCGACTGCAGGCTGTCCGGATTGAAGACGGCGATCTGCGATTCAACCGGAATCTTCAAGGCGTCGAGTGTGGCGCGCAGGTAGCCAGACGGCCCGTCGTACTTCAGCTGCACGCGCCCGTCGCGAATGCTCCGATTGAGTCTCGCGACCGGATCGGTCACCGGATGCGACGCGTAAGCAATGGCCGGGTGCTCGGCCCAGTTCGTGAAGCTGTCGGTCAGCTGGGCGGCGCTCGATCGGGCCAGCGCGCCGGCTGTCAGCATCGCGAGCGTGCCGACAGACCAGCGGAGGACGCGGCGCAGCGGCGTTGGCATTGCGCAGGACTATAACGCACGGTCGTGCCGGCGTGAGCGCCGCTGGCGCATGCAGCTATTCCGTTGACTTCGCGTTGAACGCTTCGTAGGCTCTCCGCGGCGGGAGGCCAGACGTCATGATGCATGTGCGAACGGTGTTCGTGGTGGCAGCGGTGGGATTGATGGGGCAGGGAGCCAGCGCGCAGCAGTCGCCGGCGCCAGCGGCGAGTCGACCTGCGGCCATCCGGTCGCCAGAGGTGCACGCCGATCATCGCGTCACGTTCCGCATCGCAGCGCCGAAGGCGTCCGAGGTGTCGGTGAGCGGCGAGTTCGAGGTCGGCGCCCCGCCGCACGCGATGCAGAAGGACGCGCAGGGTGTGTGGAGCGTCACCATCGGTCCATTCCCACCTGAACTCTACGAGTACGACTTCAAGGTCGACGGCGTGCAGATGCTCGATCCGCGCAACCCGGCCATCAAATACAACCGCGGCCCAGCAGCGATTTCGAGCCTGCTCGACATTCCGGCGAGCGCACCGCGTGTGTTCGACATGCGGCCGGTGCCGCACGGCAAGGTCGACATCCGCTACTACGATTCAAAGACGACTGGTCTGACCAGGCGTATCCACGTCTACACGCCGCCCGGCTACGAGAAGATGTCGGCGCGCCTGCCGGTGCTGTATCTGCTGCACGGCGCTGACGGCGAAGACAGCGTGTGGACATCGCTTGGTCGCATGAACGTCATCCTCGACAACCTGATGGCCGAGCGCAAGGTGCAGCCGATGGTGGTCGTGATGCCGAACGGTTATGCCTACGGGTGGGACTCAGGCATGGCGGCCGACAGGCAGCAGGCCGACTTCGAGAAAGACATGTTCGCCGACCTCATTCCCTGGGTGCAGGCCAACTACCGCGTCGCCACCGATCGCAAGCAGCGCGCGCTGGCCGGCCTGTCTCGCGGTGGTGGACAAACGCTGACCGTCGGTCTGCGTCACCTCGACGCGTTCAGCCGCATCGGCGTCTTCAGCGCCGGCAATAACAACCCTGCCGAGACGTTCAAGGACGTGTCCGCCAACGCGGCCAAAGTGAACGGTCAGCTCGACCTGCTATGGATGGCGGCGGGGAACGACGACTTCGCGCTGCCCGGTGCCAAACGCTTCGACGAGTTCCTGTCGGCCAACAAGATCACGCACTCGTTCAAGACGACGCCCGGTGAACACACCTGGATCATCTGGCGGCAGTATCTGAACGACTTCGCACCGCTGCTGTGGGACGCGAAGCGCGAGGTCGGATCGCGCTAGACAACCTCGGCGGGCGGCGCCTGGCGGTTGCTCTTGCGCAGCGGGATGTCGACCACCATCAGCGCGAACACCAGGCCGGCGAGGGCCACGAACGTGGCGGTGAGGAACACGTCGTGCAGCGACGCGCTGAGCGCGCCCTTCACCGCCCGCATCATGGGCTGCATGCGCGCCAGCACTTCCGGGTCGGCGGCGCGGAGTCGTGCCGCCACCTGCGGATTCATCATCGCCTGCGGATTCATCAGCGTGGCAGAGAGCCCGGGCGGAAGTCCGGCGGTGACGTCAGCGGTGAGCCGCTCGGTGAGGCCGCTGGAGAAGCGCGACGCCATGACCGCACCGAACGCGGCAGCGCCAATCGACCCACCCATCGAGCGCAGGAACTGCATCGACGATGTGGCGACGCCGACCTGGCGCATGTCGACCGCGTTCTGCACGGCCAGGTTGAAGACCGGCATTGTGAAGCCGAGGCCGAGGCCGACGACGACCATGTTGACCACCACCGTCGAGTACGCCGTGGTGAGGTCCATGCGCGAGAGCAGGAACATGCCGATCGCGGTGATGCTGACACCCACCACGCCCACGACCTTGTAGCGCCCGCTGCGCGTCATCACCTGCCCGGCGATGATGCTCGAGGCGATGAGCGCGAACATCATCGGGGTCATCACCGCGCCGCTCTCGGAGGCGGAACGCCCGACCACGCCCTGGATGAAGAGGGGAATGAACAGGATGGAGCCGAACATGCCGAGCGACATCAGCATGGCCGCCGCCGACGCCGACCACACCACGCGGTTGCGGAAGAGGGACGGCGGCAGGATGGCGTGCGGTGTCCGCGTCTGCACCAGCAGAAACACGGCGGTCATGACAATGCCGCCGGCAAGCAGCGACAGCACCTCGAACGAGCTCCACGCATAGTCGCGTCCGCCCCACGACAGTGCCAGCAGCAGCGGTACGACACCCATCACCAGCGTGCCGGCGCCCAGCCAGTCGACCCGGCGCTCGGCATTCGGGTTTGGCAGGATATGGGGGAAGGCGAAGAACAGCAGCGCGAAGGCGGCGATGCCGATGGGCAGGTTGACGTAGAAGCACCAGCGCCAGCCAGGACCATCCGTGAGGAATCCTCCGACGGCGGGGCCGATGACGCTGGCGAGTCCGAATACCGCTCCCATGAGGCCGGTCGCGCGACCGCGCTTGGCGGGGGGATAGAGGTCGGCGATGGTCGTGAACGCCATGCCCTGCGCAATACCGCCGCCCAGCCCCTGAATGCCGCGGAACACGATCAACTGCGTCATGCTCGCTGCCGCGCCGCACAGCGCGCTGCCGATGATGAACACGGCAACGCCGACCAGCAGAAACGGTTTGCGCCCGTACATGTCTGACAGTTTGCCCACGATCGGCACGATGACCGTGGCCGCGAGCATGTAAGTGGTGGTCACGGCCGCGTAGTGCTCAAAGCCCTGGAGATCGGCGATGACGCGCGGCATGGCAGTACCGACAATGGTGCCGTCGAGCGCCGCCAGCAGCATCACGGCGACGACGCCGATGGTGCTCATGAGCACAACACGTGGTGACAGTTCTTCGGTCGTCGTCATTTCGCGATCAACTCCTCATGCAGGCGCGCGCGAACCCGCGCCGCGCTGTCGGTGAGCACGGCCAGCGCGCGGTGCACGCCCTTCCGCTCTGATTCCGGCACTTCCTTCAAGACATCGGCCAGCACCGCCCGGCCCGTCTGCAGCAGCGTTTCATGCAGCGCCGTCGCCTTGGCGGTGGGCCGGACGTGGATGACGCGGCGATCGTTGGCGTCGGCTTCGCGGCGGGCCAGTTTCAAGGCCACCAGCCGATCGACGAGCGGCGTGACTGCCGACGCGCCGATGGCGAGGCGCTCGCCGATGGCACGGCTCGGCAGGCCACCCGACTGCACCAGCAGCAGCGCCACTTTCAATTGCGCCATGGTCAGGTTGACGGCCAGCCATTGGCCGTCGCCGGTCGCCGTCTGGATGGCCCGCACCGTGTGCAGCAACGCCAGCCAGTTGTCGACGGGAGATTGATTCAGTGTGGTCAAAAGGTTCAGTAATACTGAACCTTCTGTGGGGGCGACGTCAAGTCAGCCCGGGGCGGCGTCGAGCACCTGTCGCACCTTCGCGGCCAGGGCGTCCTGTGTGTAGGGCTTTCCCAGGAATTCCGTGCCTGGTGTCAGCACGCCTTGTCGGACGATGACGTCGGCGGTGTAGCCGGACACGTAGAGCACCTTCGTCGCCGGCCGAAGGGCGACGACCTGTGCGGCCAGTTCCTTGCCGTTCATGCCGGGCATGATGACGTCGGTGAAGAGCAGGGCGATCGGCGTCTCCTCGCAGCGCAGCCACTCGAGGGCGGCGGCCGGATCGCCGAACGCCCGCACGCGGTAGCCCTGACGCTCGAGCAGGCGCGTCGTCAGGGCGCGCACCG
>CADEEX010000226.1 GCA_902826465.1 uncultured Acidobacteriota bacterium | reverse complement strand
CGGGTAATGAGCAGCTGCTTGCCGATGGCGACCACTTCGATCAACTTCGTCGGGTTGCTGTCGAGGTCAACCATGTTGCCGGCTTCGCGCGCCGCCGTGGTACCGGTGTTCATCGCCAGGCCGACATCCGCCTGCGCGAGCGCCGGCGCATCGTTGGTGCCGTCGCCGGTCATCGCGATCATGCGGCCGCCGGCCTGCTCCTTCTTGATGTATTCCAGCTTGTCCTTCGGCGTGGCCTGCGCGATGAAATCATCGACGCCGGCTTCAGAGGCAATCGCCGCGGCGGTCAACGGATTGTCTCCGGTGACCATCACCGAGCGGATGCCCATGGCGCGCAGTTGCGCGATGCGTTCCTTCATGCCGACCTTGACGATGTCTTTCAACTGGATGATGCCGAGAAGACGGGCACCATCGGCCACCGCCAGGGGCGTGCCACCGGTACGGGCGATCTTGTCCGAGAGTTCGGTCACGTCGGCCGGAATCACACCACCCTGTTCCTTGACGAACGCCACGACGGCGCTGGTCGCGCCTTTTCGGAGCTGGCGCTGGTCGATATCGACGCCGCTCATCTTGGTGTAGGCCGAGAACGGGATGAACGTGGCGTTGTGAGCCGCGACGTCACGACCGCGCAAGCCGTATTTCTCCTTCGCGAGCACGACAATCGACCGCCCTTCAGGGGTTTCATCGGCCAGGCTCGAGAGCTGTGCCGCATCGGCGACCTCGGCTTCCGTCACGCCAGCCGCCGGCAGGAACGCCACCGCCTGACGGCTGCCGAGCGTAATCGTGCCGGTCTTGTCGAGCAGCAGGGTGTTGACGTCGCCTGCCGCTTCGACCGCCTTGCCGCTCATCGCCAACACGTTGTGCTGCATCACACGGTCCATGCCGGCGATGCCAATGGCCGACAACAACCCGCCGATCGTCGTCGGGATCAAACAGACGAGCAGCGACACATAGATCGTCATGTTCGGCGGTTCACCGCTGCCGGTGGCATTGACGCTGTAGATCGCGTACGGCACCAGTGTGGCAACGGCGAACAGGAAGATGATCGTCAAGCCCGCGATCATGATGTTCAGCGCAATTTCGTTGGGGGTCTTCTGACGCTCGGCGCCTTCGACCAGCGCGATCATCCGATCCAGGAACGTTTCGCCAGGGTTCGACGTGATCTTCACCTTGACGTTGTCCGAGAGCACGCGGGTGCCGCCGGTTACGGCGCTGCGATCGCCGCCCGACTCCCGGATGACCGGCGCACTCTCGCCGGTGATGACCGACTCGTCTACCGTGGCAATGCCTTCGATGACCTCGCCGTCACCGGGGATCACTTCACCGGCCCGGCACAGCACCACATCGCCGGCGCGCAGCTTGGACGACGACACCTGCTCGATGCGTCCGCTGTCGCTCACGCGATTGGCGATGGTGTCCGACTTGGTCTTGCGCAGCGATTCAGCCTGGGCCTTGCCTCGGGCTTCCGCCATCGCTTCCGCGAACGTCGCAAACAGCACCGTGAACCACAGCCACAGATCGATCTGCAGCTTGAAGCCGATACCGCTTGCGCCTGTCGCGATGTCACGGACGAGGAACAGCAGCACGAGAATGGCGCCGACCTCGACGACGAAGATGACCGGATTCTTCATCAGCGTCACCGGGTTCAGCTTGCGCACCGATTCCTTCAGCGCCCGGCCGAGGATCTCGCGATCGAACAGCGGCCGTGCCCTCACCAGCTTCTTGGGAATCAGCGCCGTATCGTCACCCGACGCGACAGCCTGGGGTCGAGGAGCGTTTACAGCAGTTGGGGTAGTCATCACTCAGCTCCAGATCGGAAACGACGTCACGACCGTCGAGAACAGGGTGCCCTGATGCATCAGGAAGTGCTCGACAATCGGGCCCAGCGCCAGCGCCGGGAAGAAGGTGAGCGCGCCGACGACGATGACCGTCGCCACCAGCAGGCCCACAAAGAGCGGACCGTGCGTCGGCAGCGTGCCCGCGGAGGTCGGCACGAACTTCTTGCTGGCCAGGCTGCCGGCAATCGCCAGCGCCGGGATGATGAACAGGAAACGTCCGAACAGCATGGCGAGCCCGAGCGTCAGGTCGTACCAGGGGGTGTTGACCGTGATGCCGGCAAACGCGCTGCCGTTGTTCTCGGACGCACTGGTGTAGGCGTAGAGAATCTCGCTCAAGCCGTGCGGCCCGGCGTTGTTCAGATTCGCGATGCCGGCACCGGGCGCGTTCCAGTAGCCGCCCTTCTCGAAGTTGGCGGCAATGGTGATGCCCGAGAAGACCAGAATCAGGAACGAGGTCGCGAGAATGGCGAAGAGCGCCATCTTGACCTCCTTCTGCTGAATCTTCTTGCCGATGTACTCCGGCGTGCGGCCGACCATGAGCCCGGCGATGAAGACACCGACGATCGCGTAGAGCAGCATGCCGTAGAGGCCGGCGCCGACGCCACCGAAAATCACCTCGTCGGTCTGCATGTTGAACATCGGCACCAGCCCGCCAAGCGGCGTATAGCTGTCGTGCATGCTGTTCACGGCGCCGCAACTGGCATCGGTCGTCACCGTCGCAAACAGCGCCGATCCTGAAATCCCGAAGCGGCACTCCTTGCCTTCCATGTTGCCGCCCGACTGGGTAGCCGTCGCGGCGCTCTCGACGCCGAGGTTGGCCAGAATCGGATTGCCGGCCTGTTCTGCCGGATAGGCGACGAAGACGCCCGCCAGAAACATCACCGCCATGGCCCAGAAGAGGGCCCATCCTTGACGCGTATCCTTCACCATGTGGCCAAAGGTGTAGGTCAGTCCGGCGCCAAGGATGAAGATCAGGAAGACCTGCACGAGGTTGGTGAACGGGTTCGGGCTCTCGAACGGATGCGACGAGTTCGCGTTGAAGAAGCCTCCGCCGTTCGTGCCAAGCTGCTTGATCACTTCCTGCGACGCCACCGGCCCTTGAGCGATGGTCTGAGTCGCGCCTTCGAGCGTCGTCGCCACCGTGTAGGGCTCGAAGTTCTGAATTACTCCCTGTGAGCAGAGCAGCAGCGCGCCGACGACCGACAGTGGGAGCAGCACATACAGCGTGCCGCGCGTGAGGTCGACCCAGAAGTTGCCGATGGTCTCGGATTCGTGCCGCACGAACCCTCTGACCAGCGCAATCGCCACCGCCAGCCCGGCGGCCGTTGAGACAAAGTTCTGAACCGCGAAGCCGGCCATCTGGACGAGATAGCTCATCGCCGCCTCGCCGCTGTACCACTGCCAGTTCGTGTTGGTCATGAAACTGATCGCGGTGTTGAACGCCTGGTCGGGACTTGCCTGGGCGGCGCCGAATCCCTGCGGATTCAGCGGCAGCAGGCCTTGAAGCCTGATCAGCGCGTAGGTGAAGAGAAAGGCGAACAGGCTGAACGACAGCGTCGAGGCCGCGTACTGCGTCCACCGCTGCTCACGGTCTTCGCTGACACCGCACAGCCTGTAAATGAGCCTCTCCAGGGGCCGGAGAACCGGATGCAGAAATGTCCGCTGCCCCTGGAAGAGCCGCGACATGAACAGGCCGACCGGCTTGGTTACCAGCAGGACCAGCCCAAAGAACACCACAATTTGCAGAATGCCGATGCTAGTCATGACGGGCCTCAAAACCTCTCGGGCTTGAACATGGCCCAACCGAGGTACACGAGCAGAAACACAGCAACGACGCCGGACACAAGGTAGTCACTCATGATCCGTCTCCTACACGCGCTCACAGGCGCGGGTGATGGCCCAGAGCGCCAGGAAGCCGGCGACGGCGATGGCAAGGTAGAACAGGTCAAGCATCTGAATCCCTCCGCGATGAACCACTGTAAGAAGCGCGGCCTTAGGAAGTCATTAGCCGGCCGTTAGGAAGCTGGAGCCGCGCAAGAAGGGAAGGAATTCCCGTGGTCGCGCGATATTTCCCGCTTTCGGCCTGCCACGATGCTCCGCCCGCCTGCTACATCAAGCGGTGTGCCGCGGAGCCTGGATGAGGAAAGGGGGTTAGTGCTGCGGTGACGCGAGTTGCAGCCGGTAGCCAACCCACGGCTCCGTCAGCAGGCAGGTGGGGCTCGACGGCTTCGCTTCAATCTTCTTGCGCAGCTGGTTGACGAACACGCGCAGGTAGTCCACCTGATCGCCGTAGTCCGGGCCCCACACGGCCTGCAACAGCTCGCGATGCGGGATCACTCGATTGGCGTGCGTCACGAAGTAGCGGAGCAGCTCGAATTCCTTGGGTGTCAGTCGCACGGCTCCGCCGCGGGCGACCACCTGGCGGGTGTCGAAGTCGACTTCGGCCGCTCCGAGCGTCAGTCGTCCGCTCGGACCGTGTGTCCAGGGCGTTCGCCGCATGCTGGCGCGAATGCGCGCCAGCAGTTCGGGCAGGTTGTAGGGCTTGGTGACATAGTCGTCGGCGCCAGCATCAAGCGCCTCCACCTTGTCCATCTCGCTGTCGCGCACGGTCAGCATGATGATCGCAATCTCGGACTGCGCGCGGATCTCCCGGCACGTGGCCAGACCACCGATGCCTGGCATGTTCATGTCGAGCAGCACGAGGTCGAATCGCTGGTCTCGCACTTTCTCCAGCGCCGCTTCCCCGCTGGTGGCGTCGTCAACCTCGAAACCATGGCCGGTCAGCGTCACCCGCATGACGCGGCGGATCTGCGGATCGTCGTCGACGACGAGGATGCGGCCGGCACTCACGAGTGGTTCCCCCCACGCGGAAACTTCAGGGCGAACGCGGTCCCGGCACCAGCGGAGCTCGAGACCGTGAGGGTGCCGCCGTGCGCGTGGACAATCTGCTGCACGATGGCGAGGCCCATGCCCGTGCCGGGAATGTGACGGGACTGACCGCCGCGATAGAAGCGCCCGGCCACGTGCGCCAGCTCAGGCTCTGGAATGACCGAGCCGGAGTTGCCAACGACGATCTCGAGCCCGTCGGGAAGACTCCGGGCCCCGACGGTGATGGTCGACGTGGGCGGCGAATACTTCAAGGCATTGTCGAGAAGTTGTCGCAATGCCAGAGCGACCAGCTCGCGATCCGCGTCGATGGTTTCGCCCCCGGGCACCTCGGTGACCACCTGGTGTCCGTCGAGGCGCTTCTCGAAGGTGGCCAGGGTCACCGCCACGATGTCTTCGAGGCGGTGTCGTTCACGATGCAGCGTGAACTGGCCGGCGTCAATCCGCAACATCTGCACGGCATCGTTGACGAGTACCTGAAAACGATCCAGATCCTCATCGACGATCGAGACCAGCTCGCGGTCGCGGTCGGTAATCGACACACTCGTCAACAGCTCGCCGGTCGCCACCTTCATCGACGTCAGCGGTGTCTTGAATTCGTGAGCGAGCGCGTCGAGCACCGTGGCCCGCAGTTCGCTGCTCTTCTTGGCTGCCACGGCGGCCGTTGTCGCCTCGCGGGCGCGGCCACGCTCGAGCCCGATCGCCACCAGGTTGCTGATCGACTGCAGCACGGTGTCGCTCAGGCCGGGATTGAGCATGGCGATGCTGCCGATCGGCGCCCCTCCGAGCTGAATCGCGATGACGACCAGACCGGACGGGTCGCGAAACTCGGTCGCCCGTCGTGCCACGTCGCGGAGGTGGGCCTCGACGCCGGGAATGTCGGCGGAACCCGCCCGCGACACGGCGTCGCCTCGCTGATCGAGGACGGCAACGCCCTGAATCTGGAACGTGTCGGCCACGTGCCTGGCGATCGCGCCAGACATGGCCACCCCGTCGTCCGAGAGCAGCAACGCCCGGCTCAAGGCATACAGCCGTTCCAGGTCGCGCTGCCGGGCCACGGCATCGATCTCGCGCTGTCTGGCGCGTCCGGAGAGCTGACTGACGATGACCGCCGTGGCGAGGAAGGCCACAAACGCGACCCAGTTCTGCGGATCTGCGATGGTGAAGGTGCCGACCGGCGGTAGAAAGAAGAAGTTGAACGTGAGCACCGCCCCCACCGAGGCGACCGTCGCTTCCACGATCCCCCACCACGTGGCGACCAGCAGGATCGCGATCAAGTAGGTCAGCGCGACGGTGGTCGGATTGACTGTGAGTGCAAAGAGATAGAGGACGGTGACGAGCGCCACCAGCCCGGCCGCGGCAGTGACGCGGACTGCCGCGAGAACGTTACGCACGTCGGTCAGGCTATACAACGCGGATGGCGGGGTCAAACTTCACCCTTGCCTCGCCTATTCTGCGCGTTCGTCCAAACGCTCGATCGATGTCGACCGACCGCATTCCTCGACACGCAGGCAGGCGACGAACACGGCGCGGCGGCCATGATCGAGCAGTTGATTGGCGAGTTCCTCTTCCCGAGACGGCGTCCACGGGCACGACGGGCCGCTGATGACCACGACCTCGCCCACCGGTATCGCACTGAGCAGTTCGGTCATGGATCGGAATGGATGCGTCTCGATCTCAACGGCAGCACCGAGCTCCCGCACCACCTGACGATATTCGCGCGCGACGTCTTCCCCCCAGTTCCCGGGGCGATCCGAGATGACGTCATCGGGGTTGATCGAATGGTCAATCACCACCGTCGTGGCGTCATCCGAGTCGGCCCTCATTGGAACCGCCACCGCCAGCGCCCGCCGCGCGTTTTACGGCGTCGTCGCGACGACGTGAATTCGGCGGGGCGATAGGTGCCCAACAGGCGCATCAACCTCGAGATCAGTCATGCCGTTCACGCTACCGGATAGTCCATTACGAAGTCCTTAAGGACTCATCAAGGGCGCCACCTAATGCGCTCCTAAGGACTTCCTGATCTCGCGCGTCCTATCGTGCAGGATGTTCATTTCCAGGAGGCATCCGGTGTACTCGATGACCAGTGCGATTCACGACCTTGGCAAGACCACAGGCGCGGCACTTGCCGCGGCGACCCTGCTTCTCGGCGCGCCCTCGCAGGCGTTCGCCCAGGACGATCCGGCGAAGGAACCTGCGGCGTTCCTGAAGAACGTCGAGCTGTTCGGCTACGCCGACTTCTATTACAACTACTTCTCGAACAAGCC
>CADEEX010000225.1 GCA_902826465.1 uncultured Acidobacteriota bacterium | reverse complement strand
GTACTGGCGGCGCCTCGCGATCAGCGGCGTGGCCTTGGCGGGCGGCTCTACACGTTCAGCGAGACGTTGCTCGACGGCCTCGACGAGGGATACCGGAAGCTGCTCCACTGGGCGCTCGACCACCGCGGCATCGTCGTCGCCGCCAGCGCGGCATCGGTCGTCGCCGCCGCCCTGATCTTCCCGACGCTGCCCACCGAGTTTGCGACGCAGACCGACGAAGGGCAAGTGAGCGTCAGCGCCGAACTCGCACAGGGGACGCGCATCGAGATTACCGACCCGGTGCTGCAGCGGATTGAACGGTCGCTCGGGGAACTCGTGCCAGAAGCGACCGACGTGATCGTCAACGCCGGCGGCGGGGGCGGCGGATTCGGTGGCCCCGGCGGCAGCAACTCGGTCAGTCGCGGAAATTTCCAGATTCTGCTGAAGCCGAAGGACGAGCGCCAGCGCTCGAGCGAGCAGATCGCACAGGATCTCCGGCGTCAGCTCGCCGGCATCCCGGGTGTGATCGTGCGCGCCAATGCCTCGGGCGGCAACCAGCAGATGAATCGCTTCCTTTCGGGCGGGAACAGCGGCGGCGGACGCCTGTCGCTCGAGATTCGCGGCGAAAGCCTCGACGATGCCCGCAAGGTGGCACAGGCGGCGAAAGACCTGCTAGACACAGTGCCGGGGATCGCCGACTCGCGCCTCGGACGCGACGAAGGGCGTCCTGAGTTGTCGGTACGCGTCGACCGCGCCAAGGCCGCGTTGCTCGGCGTCTCGGCGTCGACTGTCGCCAATACGATTCGGACCAACGTCGCGGGACAGCAGGCCGCCGTCTTCCGCCAGGGCGGACAGGAGTATCCGATCATCGTCCGGCTGCGCGAAGAAGAACGTCAGGGCGTGTCCGACGTGAACGACATCCTGATCAGCACGCCGACCGGGCAGGTGCTGCAGGCGAAGAACCTGATGAAGGTCGAGGATGCGGTCGGCCCTACCCAGATTCAGCGTAAGAACCAACAGCGCATTGCCTACGTGAGCGCCGAACCCGAGGCGACGCTGAGCGAAGCGGTGACGGCCGTGCAGAATCGGCTGCCGCAGATTTACCCGATCATGCCGAAGGACTTCTCGATCGGTTTCGGCGCCGAAGTCGAACAGCAGGCCAAGGCGTTCGATCAGTTGCGCACCGTGCTGATTCTGGCGCTTGTGCTCGTCTACGCCGTCATGGCGTCGCAATACGAATCGTTACGCGACCCGTTCATCATCATGTTCTCGGTGCCGACGGCGGCCATCGGCGTCGTGCTGGCGCTGAAGCTCACCGGGACGTCGTTCAACATGCAGGCCTACATCGGCATCATCATGCTGGCCGGCATCGTCGTCAGTAACGGCATCCTGCTGGTCGACTACACCAATGTGCTCCGCCGCCGCGATGGCATGCCCTTGCGTCAGGCCGTCGAGACAGCCGGACGCACCCGCCTGCGCCCGATTCTGATGACGTCAATCGCCACTGGACTCGGCCTGGTGCCGATGTCGCTCGGGATCGGTGAAGGCAGCGAACTGCAGGTGCCGCTGGCACGCGTCGTGATAGGGGGACTGACGACGTCGCTGGCGATCACACTCTTGTTGGTGCCGACGGTCTACACCCTGTTCGAAGAGGGCGTGAGCGGACTCTGGAAACGCACGAAGGACGAGCCGGTCGTTCCGGCGTAGGAACTTCCGCGTGATCATTCATTTCGGGTTCATTACATGCGCGGGTTCCGGTTCTTCTCGGGTGTCATTCTTGTAGCATCGGCCGCGTCGGCCTGCTCAAGTGGTAGTGCCGACGCTCCTGCCGCTGCCGCGCCGCCAGGTGGCCGCAGCGGTGGCCCTCCTGTCCCAGTGGAAGTGGCGAGGGTGACGCGCAAGAACATGCCACTCGACCTTCATGTCATCGGCACGGTTGAGCCGCTGGCCACCGTCTCCATCAGCGGCCAGATCACGGGCCAGCTCGAGTCGGTCCATTTCCGCGAAGGCGACGAAGTCCGTCAGGGCCAGGTGCTCTTCACCCTCGACACGCGACCGCTCGAAGCCGCGGTCAAACAGGCCGAGGCCAACCTGCAACGCGACACCGCGCAGGCGGCCAACGCACGCGCGCAGGCGCAGCGCTTCATCGATCTGCAATCGCGTGGTATTGCCACGCGCGAGCAGCTCGACACGTCGAGGGCCAACGCTGAGGCGCTCGAAGCCACCCTCGGCGCCGATCGCGCCGCCCTCGAGAATGCCCGGATCCAACTGCAGTTCGCCACGATTACGGCACCGCTCAGCGGTCGGACCGGCGCGCTCATGGTGCATAGCGGCAGCATGGTGCGCGCCAACGATGCGACGCCGCTGGTCGTCATCAACCAGCTCTCCCCTATCAGCGTCAGCTTCGCCGTGCCTGAGCAGCAACTGACGGCACTGAAGCGCTACATGACCAGGGGCAACGTGCCGGTGTCGGTGATGGCGCCAGAGCCTGGTGCGAAGGCGGCTTCGGGCCGACTGAACTTCGTCGATAACGCTGTCGATCAAACGACGGGCACCATTCGCGTCAAGGCGTCCTTTCCCAACACCGAGCACCAGCTCTGGCCGGGACAGTACGTCAACGTGACGCTGACCCTTGCCACCGACGCCGACGCCCTCGTCGTGCCCTCCACGGCAGTGCAAAGCAGCCAGGACGGCCAGTACGTCTTCGTCGTGAAGGACGATCAGAGCGCCGAAATGCGACCGGTCACGATTCGTCGAACCAGCGGCAACGAGTCGATCATTGCCGACGGTATCAGCGCTGACGAAGTCGTGGTCACCGACGGCCACCTTCGTGTCGTGCCTGGAGGCAAGGTCGCGGTACGGCAGACCTCGGCGCGAGTCGCACGATGAACCCGTCAGCCCTGTTTATTACGCGCCCCGTCACGACACTGCTCCTCATGGGAGCGCTGCTCGTCTTCGGGACGCTGGCGTATCAGCAGCTCCCGGTCAGCGACCTGCCGCCGGTCGACTTCCCCACCATTCAGGTGACGGGCGCGCTTCCAGGAGCCAGCCCGGAAACCGTCGCAACCTCGCTGGCGCTGCCGCTCGAAAAGCAGTTCGCCACCATCGCCGGCCTGACCTCCATCAACTCGACCAGCGCGATGGGGCAAACCAACATCACGCTGCAGTTCGACTTGAACCGCAACATCGACGCCGCCGCGCAGGACGTGCAGGCGATGATCGCCAAGGCGGCGCGGCAACTGCCGCCGCAGATGCCGGCGCCACCGTCGTATCAGAAGGTCAATCCCGGCGATTCGCCCGTGATGTTCCTTGTCCTGCGCTCACCCACCCTGCCGCTGTCGACGGTCAACGAGTACGCCGAAACGACCATCGCCCAGCGCATCTCGATGGTGAACGGCGTCGCCCAGGTCCAGGTGTTCGGCGCAGCGCGCTACGCCGTGCGGGTCGACATGGATCCGCGGCAGCTGGCCGCCTACGGCATCGGTGTCGATGAGGTGGCCACCGCCATTGCGTCGGCCAACGTCAATCTCCCGACCGGCACCATTTACGGCGAAGACAAGACATTCACGGTGCTGGCCAACGGCAAGCTGCTGAAGGCGGCGGCCTACGGACCCACGATCATTGCGTATCGCAACGGCAATCCGATTCGCCTTGATGAAATCGCCCACGTCTACGACGGCGTCGAGAACGACAAGACCGCGGCCTGGTACAACGGCGAGCGTGCGGTCTTCCTCGCCATCCAGAAGCAGCCGGGCACCAACGTCGTGGCCGTCGTCGACGCCGTGCGCGAGCTGCTGCCGACGTTCCGCGCCCAGCTGCCAGCCGCCGTCACACTCGACGTGCGCAGCGACCGCGCCGGCCCGATTCGCGACTCGGTGCACGACGTCAAACTGACGCTGCTCGGCACCATCGGCCTCGTCATTCTCGTGATCTTCCTGTTTCTCAGGAACATTTCGGCCACGGTCATCCCCAGCCTGGCCTTGCCCGGTTCCATTGTGGCGACCTTCATCGTGATGTACCTGCTCGGGTACAGTCTCGACAACCTGTCGCTCATGGCGCTCACGCTGTCGGTCGGTTTCGTCGTCGACGACGCGATCGTGATGCTCGAGAACATCGTGCGTCACATGGAAATGGGCAAGACGCCGATGCAGGCCGCGCTCGATGGGTCGAAGGAGATCTCGTTCACGATCGTCGCCATGACCGCGTCGCTGACGGCCGTGTTCATCCCGATCCTCTTCATGGGGGGCATCGTCGGCCGGCTGCTGAACGAGTTCGCGGTCACGATCGGCGTGGCGATTCTGGTGTCGGGGTTCGTCTCGATCAGCCTGACGCCAATGCTGTGCAGCCGTTTCCTCAAACCGCTGCACGGCCAGCGCCACGGACGCATGTACAACGCGATCGAGGCAATGTTCAACGGGTGGCTGAAGGTCTACGACGTCACACTCGCCAGAGCGCTCGACTACAAGGCCGTCACCTTCGCCATCTCGCTGGCGCTGATGGCCGGCACCGTGCAGTTGTTCCGCGTCATTCCCAAGGGTTTCCTGCCGACCGAAGACCAGAGCCGCTTTGGCATCAGCCTCGAGGCGATCCAGGGCATCGGCTACGACGACATGGTGCGCCACCAGCGTGAAGCGATGGCCATCCTCGAGCAGGAGACGGACATCATTGGCTTCACCAGCACCATCGGCCAGGGACCGGGTGGCAGCACCAGTGGCACCAACACCGGACGCATGAATCCCGACTTGAAACCGCGCAGCGAGCGGACCCGGAGCGTCGAACAGGTCATGGCACAGCTGCGGCCCAAGCTGGCGCAGATTCCAGGCCTTCGCGTCTTCATGAACAACCCGCCGCCGATCAACCTCGGTGGCCAGCAGGGCGCGCGCAGCCCGTACCAGCTCACGCTGCAGGACACGGACAGCGACGAACTCTACGAGTGGGCGCCGAAACTCGAGGCGGCGATGCGCGACCTTCCGGGCATCATGGACGTCAGCAGCGACCTGCAGCTGAACAACCCTCAGGTATTCGTCGACATCAATCGTGACCGGATCGGCACCCTCGGTCTGACGATCAATCAGGTGGAGACGGCGCTTTACAACGCCTACGGCACTCGACAGGTGACGCAGATCTACGCGCCGAACAACCAGTACCAGGTCGTGCTGCAGGTGGCCTCAGAGTTCCAGCGTGATCCGCAGTCCCTGCGGATGCTCTACGTCAGGTCGAACTCGGGCCGTCTCGTGCCGCTCGACACGGTGGCGACGGTCCGGACCGAGCAGGGACCGACGTCGGTGAGCCACACCGGGCAGCTTCCTTCCGTCACGATTTCGTTCAATATCGAACCTGGCGTGGCGCTCGGCGATGCGGTCACCGCGGTCCAGAGCGCGGCGGCAATGCTGCCGGCGACCATCGGCACGCGCTTTCAGGGCACCGCGCAGGCCTTTCAGGACTCGCTTCAGGGTCTTGGCCTGATTCTCGTGATGGCCATCGTCGTCATCTACATCGTGCTGGGCGTGCTCTACGAGAGCTTCACGCACCCTCTCACCATTCTGTCGGGGCTGCCCTCCGCCGGCTTCGGTGCACTGCTGACACTGCTGGTGTTCAAGACGGAACTGAGCCTCTACGCCTTCGTTGGCGTCATCATGCTGGTCGGCCTCGTCAAGAAGAACGGCATCATGATGGTTGATTTCGCCATCGAGGCCCAGCGCCAAGGCAAGTCGCCGCGCGAGGCCATCCACGAAGCCTGCATGGTCCGCTTCCGGCCGATCATGATGACGACGATGGCCGCGCTGGTGGGTACGCTGCCAATCGCCCTGGGGCTGGGAGCGGGCGCCGAATCGCGCCGCCCGCTGGGCCTCGCGGTGGTCGGCGGACTGGTCGTCTCCCAGTTGCTCACGCTGTACATCACGCCGGTGTACTACGTCTACATCGAGCGCGCTCGGCAGGTATTCTTCGGCGCCCGAGGCCCAACGCCTGATCGTGACCTGACTGTGCCCGCGCTCGAGTCTGGCGGGCACGCCTAGACGATGGTGTCTTCGTCGCGCGCAGCGGCATCGCGCCGTTTATCGTCGTCGCGTCCGGCTTCGGCCGGACCTGTCTCGTACTGTCTAGGAGTCTGATTGCGCATTTCTTACGTGTCGTTGGTGGTCGTGGCCGGTTGCATGCTGGCGGCGTGTGCGGGCGGTGAGGGCGAAAATGCTGGTGGCGCAGCGGGACGAGGGCGGGGCCGAGGAGGCGCCGGCATCGCGGTTGACACCGCCACCGTCTCTCGGATGTCCGTGCAGCGGAGAGCTGATCTGGCCGGGACGCTAATCTCTCCCGACCAGGCCAAAGTCAGCAGCGAGGTGTCGGGCATCGTGCGAGAGGTGCCGGTCGAACTCGGCACCGAGGTCCGAGCCGGCGATCCGCTCGTCCGGCTCGAACCGCGCCAACTGCAGCTCGAACTCGAGCGTGCCGACAGCGCCTTGCGTCAGATCGAGGCGCAACTCGGCATGGAGCGAAATCAGGCGCTGCCGCCGGCGGACGAGCGTGTCGCCTCCGTGCGTCAGGCACTCGCCAATCGGGACGATGCACAGGCCGCATATACGCGCGCGGCGCAGTTGAATGGCCGCGGATTGGTCTCTCAGGTGGACAGGGATGCGGCCGACACCAGGCTGAAGGTCGCCGACGCCAACTATCAGGCTGCGCTCGACAACGTGCGGGCGCTTCGCGCCACGCTTCAGGATCGGCGCGCCTCCTACGAACTGGCTTCGAAACGGTTGACCGACGCGGTGATCAAGGCGCCGGTGGCCGGCGCGGTGTCGGAACGGTTGGTGCAGCCAGGCGAGTTCATTCGCGAGAACACGCAGGTCGTCACCATCGTTCAGCTCAACCCGCTGAAGCTGCGCACGAGCATCCAGGAGAAGTTCGCCGGTTCGATTCACCAGGGCCAGGCAGTGTCATTCGCGGTTGAGGCCTTTCCGAATCGGACCTTCGCCGGCAAGGTGGCTTTCGTGGGTCCGGCAGTCCATCATGCGCCGCGGACCTGCGCCACCAAGACCCCTACCCATCACCCGCATCTCGC
>CADEEX010000224.1 GCA_902826465.1 uncultured Acidobacteriota bacterium | reverse complement strand
GATCGTTGGTGTAGTTGGTACCGATCGGCGTCGCCATGACCTCGATGCATCCGCCTGGCAGACTCGGGTCGAAGATGCTGGAATTGCAGTAGTCGATGTTCGCACCGGCTGGCAGTGCCGCCGGTGAGGTGTAGATCGCCGAGGCCTGACCGTCATTGCCCGTGGTGATGGTCTTGACCGACAGCCGTCCATAGTCGACCGGCACGCCGCCGACGACGATGTCGAGACGGAACGACGTCTGTGGCTTCGGCTGGCCGTTTGGCCCGAACGCCTTGAGGACAATGACCGACTGCGAACCGCCGTCCTGGCTGATCGAGTCTGGGTTTGCGGTCAGACCGAACGAGAGCGCGAACTCCGACGGACCCGCGAGTTCGGGAGTCTCGGTCGACTTCACCGTGCAGCCGGCCAGTGCCAGCGCCGAGGCGACGACGAGAGAGCAGCGAATCAGAAACGCCTTGGACATGGCCTACAGATCTCCGAAATTGCCAAAATTCACGGAGATGGACCCGGTGGCGCTGACTTCGTTGCCCACGATGTCTCTTCCGTAGAACGTGACGTCCGCGATGGTCGTGATGATGGTCGGACTGGCGATCAATTGCACCAGCGGCGCCTCGAACTTGGCGATGTGCCGCACCAGCTCGAATCCGAGTTTCAGGCTGCCACCGACCGGCACGGTCCCAGTGACACCGCCGTCGAAGCCGTACGGCACATCAACACCCGGTGTGTTGCGGCCATCAGCGCGACGAAAGACCACGCGGTAGCGCGTAATCGTCACTTCGTTGTTGGTTGAGGGGGCCGAGGGGTTCGTCGTCGATCCGACGTCCTTCGGCGAAATCTTCAGTGAGACGGCACCGAAGTCGTCGAACACGGTCGGACATGGCGCAGTGGCGGTGCATGGCGCTGGTGACGACACCATCGTCTGCACATCTGACAACAAGGTGCCGCTCGGCGTGCCGAGCGTGGACGCGCCGCGCTGACCCTGGAGCGTTTCGATCACCAGGTAGACCGACGAGCGGCCCTGGCGCGCCACGCTGCCGCACGAAGCGGTGAGCGTCGCGAGGAAGAAGATTCCGGCGAGTGTGTGTAGTGGCCTCATGACAGTGGTCCGCCCTAGAGCTTGATGATGCGCGGCGTGATGAAGATCAGCAGCTCGGTGCTCTGGTCGTCGATGCGCTCGCGCTTGAACAGCCAGTTGAGAATCGGCAGCTGGCCGAGCCCTGGCGTGCGATCCGTCGAGTTCTGCTGGTTGCTGGTGTAGATACCGCCGATGACCGAGGTCTGCCCGTCGCTGACCAGCAGCGTCGTCAGCGCGCGCTGGGTGTTGATCGGGGGAATCGCGGCCGGCCCCGCGGCGCGGCTGAAGTCTGGCGTCGCGTTCTCGAGCGACACCTTCATGATGACGGTGCCAGCCGCGGTAATCTGCGGCGTGACCTTCAGCGTGAGGGCGGCGTCCTTGAACGTGACCGTGACGGTGTTATTGGCAATGGTCTGCAACGGAATCTGCACGCCCTGCGTCATCTCCGCTTCAACGTTGTTGAGCGTCGACACTTTCGGCGTCGAGAGGATGCGTCCGTTGCCCGAGCTCTCGAGGGCACTGAGCGCGACATCGAGGTTGAAGGCACCGTTGACCGAGCCCAGCGCCAGTCCGGCCGCACTCGTGGCGTTGCCCACGCCAAGGTTGACGCCGGTCGGCGTTCCCGCCGGGCCTTGTCCCCCGCCGACACGGCCGCCGATGGCGCCGTTGTTGGGGAACGCCATGTTGGTGGTGTTGCCCAGCTGCGGCGACACCTGGCCGTTGAAGCCCCACTGCACACCGAGCTGACGCGCAAAGTTCTTGCTGGTCTGGACGATGCGTGCCTCGATTTCCACCTGCGGCTGCGCGCTGTCGAGCGTATTGATCAGCGTGACCGCGGTATCGAGTCGATCGGGCAGGTCGCTGATGATCAGTGTGTTCGTGCGGGCGTCGACCTGCACCGTGCCACGCGCCGACAGCACACTCTTGGTGAGCAGCGACTGCAGGTCTTCGGCCTTCGCGTAGCTGAGCATCTTGGTGATGACCTTCAGCTCGCCGGCGAGCGCCTGCTCATCGTTCAACTTGCGGCGCTGCGATTCCTCGTCGGACAGCGTCGTCAGCGGCGCAATCCGCACGATGCTGCCGTCGACGATGTAGCCGAGTTTGTTGGCGCGCAGGATAATGTCGAGCGCCTGATCCCACGGCACGTCCTTCAGGGCGACGTCGACCGTTCCCTGCACGGCGGGGTCGATGACGATGTTGAGGCCGCTGATTTCGGAGAAGACGCGAAGGACGGCGCGAAGATCGGCCTGCTGGAAGTCGAGACTGACGGCATTACCGGCGTAGACGCGGCCGGTCCGGCCTTGCGTGATGGGTTGATCCTGAGTGGCGGCCGGAGCCGGGTTCCGTGCGAGCAGCGACGTGGCCGGCGTCGGTGCCTGCTGCGCGGGCGCGGCCAGCATTCCCGACGGCAGCCCGCCGGCGGGTCGCGCGAGGCCAAGCGTCGCAATCGGGTCGACCGATGGCATCTCGATGCCACGGGTGTTCAGCGCCTGTGGTGCCGCGGCCGGCACCACATACGGCGCGGTGCCGGCCGCGGGACGATCGAGGTCGATGATGACCGCGTTCCGTTCGCTGCGGACCCGGTGCTGGACCGGCTGCGCCAGCGTGACCCGCACGCGCGACACCGGCGAGCCCATCGACTCGGTGGCTTCGACCGCGACACGGGCGATCGGCCCCTTCTCGTCGAACTGCGCCATGGACGACAGCTTGTCGAGACTGACGTTGCGGAAGTCGAGCACCAGCGTCAGTGCATCCGGTCGTGTGGTGACATACGGCACCGGCTGCGACGCTTCGATGACGAGCGATGCGCTCTTCGCCGACAATCGCGATGTGATCGACGTGAGTCGCGCATCCGCGACATTCGCTCCGCCGGCGGCGCGCGAGACCTGGCTGAAGGCAGCCGCCAGGCTCACGGTCAGGAACAGGGCCATGCCCCTCGTTGCAGTCACTTTTCCGTCCCCTCGAGCGATCGCAGCAACTTGCGGACTTCGCGCTGCTTCTGGACCGACAGCGGATCGCTGACGTCCTGCATGACGATGAGCCCCTGCGTCGTGACGTTCTTCACGACCGCATCCGCGAGCTTGTCGCCTTTGTGAATGAGATAGGTTTTGTTGTCGGGTCCCATGACCATCGCCACGAGCGCGTCGCGACTCTGCATGATTCCGCGCACCGAGACTTCATCGAGCGTGAACGTCCGGATACCCTCGCGTTTGATCGGTGCTTTGACATCGCCGCCGCCGTTGATGAGATTCATGAACGGGTCGCGACGTCCGTCTGCCTGGTAGACGTAGTTCTCAGACTGCTGCGGCGCGTTGACCAGCGCCGCCGGTGTGGCCGTGACGTCGGTCTGTGCGGCGGCGGTTGTTCCCGCGCTCGCGGCAAGAACGGCCAGAACCATCAGGAGTCGCATCTCAGGCCACCTTCCCGGGTGTGCCCGGCTTGGCCGCCGGCTTGGCGGGATTCGGTTTGTCGAGCAGCACGAATGTCGTCGCCACGCACGATGCCGTGATGGTGGCGTTCGGATTGGCTTTGTCGCGGCCACGCACGGCGAGGCTGCTGACGTTGACGATCTGCTGGAAGCGGCCCAGTCGGTCCAGGAACACCGCGAGGTTGTGATAGGTGCCAGAGAGTTCGAGATTGATCGGCCACTCCGCGTGCAGCTGTTTGGTCGCCACCGGTGCCGGCTTGAAGCTGGTAATCGTCAGGTTCGATTGCATGGCGACTGTCTGCATGCGGCGCAGCAGGTCGGCGGCATCCTTCTCTTCGGGCAGCACGGCGCGAAGCCCGACGAGGCGCGCTTCGAGTGATTCGACTTCCGCCTTGAACTCCGGCAGCTTTCTGGCCGTGGCCTGCCCCTTGGCGATGTCCGCGCGAAGGGACGACAGCTGCCGTTCGCGCGTCTCCATATCTGCGCGCGCCGGCATCTCGTAGTAGTAGGTGAAGGCGCCAACACCAGCACCGGCCAGCAGCACGAATGCGCCAACCTGTGCGTACCACGGTAGTTTTGTGAGACTGATCTCCATCGTGACTCTTCCGGCCTATCGGGGCCTCAACTGCGTGGCTTTAACTCGGGTGTCGCCGCGGGCGCTGTCGCGGCTGCGCGATTGGGCGCCTGAAAAATCGCCTTGATCTGGAAGCGAATCAGCTCGCCGGGCGGCGTGGCCATCGGCTCCGTGGTGCTGCTCAGGATTTCGATGGATCGCTGAAAGTAGCCGGACGATTCCAGGTTGCCGACGAAGTCGGAGATGTGGGTCATCGCCGTGGCGCGGCCGTCGATGACGACTTCGCTGGCGTTCGGCGCCTGCTTCATGTCGGTGAGCCACAGCATCGGCGGCAGTGCCTTGCTGATCTCATCGAGCATGTGCACCGGCCCGATCTGATCGCGCCGCAACTGCTCGATGAGCGTGACGCGCTGCTGCAGTTGCGCCTTGCGCTGTTCGAACTGCTGCACCTGCGAGATCACTTCGTGGAGGCGCGCGGTTTCCTGCTGCGCCGAGGCGATGTCGGCGTCGAGCTGCGTCGAGGCGCGGCCGAGGGCCCAGTAGCGCCAGCCGACGATGCCAAGACCCACGAGCATGATCGCGCCGCAGCCGAGCGCCAGCCGCTGGCCGGCAAAGAGCGGAACCTTCTGCGCAACCGCCTTGCGCTCACCGGTGAGGAGGTTGATGCGAATCATTTCTCGTTCACCTTTCGGAGCGCCAGGCCCACGGCGACGGCGGCCTTCGACGCCACGTCTGTGCCGGCCGCACCGTCGTAGGCGATCTTCTTGAACGGATCGAACCGCTCGACCGGCGCTTCGAAGCGATCTTCGAGCGCCTGCGCGAAACCGTCGACCGACGACGCGCCGCCGCTGAGAAGAATGCGGTCGATGCGATCGGAGGCGGCCGTGGCGCGGAAGAAGTCGAAGGTTTTCTGAATCTCGAGCAGGACGTTCTCGGTCATGGCGTGCAGGACCGGACGGACGTCGTCGATGGACGGACCGTCGAACAGTTCGCCGCGTTTGGCCAGTTCCGCCGACTCGAACGTGAGGTTCAGTTCACGCTGGACCGCTTCGGTGTAGGCGTTGCCGCCGAGCGAGATGTCGCGAGTGAAGAGCGACTGGTTGCCGCTGACGATGTTGATGTTGACGGCGCTGGCACCGGCGTTCACCAGCACCACGACTTCCTTCGGGTCGAGCGCATAGTTCACTTCGCAGGCGTTCTGCAGCGCGAAGGCATCGACGTCGACGATGACCGGCTTGCAGCCCGCCTCGGTGATGACGCCGGTATAGTCGGCAATCTTTTCTTTCTTGGCGGCGACCAGCAGCACTTCCATGGCGCCGCGGGAGTCGGGTCCGGTCCCGGCGTCGAGAATCTGGTAGTCGAGATTCACGTCCTGAATGTCGAACGGGATGTACTGCTCGGCTTCCCACTGAATCGACGATGCCAGCTCGGCAGGCGTCATGACGGGCAGTCTGATCTTCTTGACAATGACGGAGTTGCCCGAGAGCGACGCCGCCACGTCTTTCGTCTTGAAGTTCTTTCCGGCGAGCACCTTGCGGATGGCCTCGGATACGGCGCCGCGGTCGATGATGGCGCCGTCGACGATGCTGTCAGGCGGGACCGGTTCGATGGCCAGAGCGGCCACCTTGTAGCCTTTGCCGACCTGCCGAAGCTCGACCGCCTTCACAGCACTCGAGCCGATGTCGAGGCCGACGACCGACTTATTTGAGCCAAAACCAAACATCGTGTTGACCTGGGTCCCTTCGGAAGTGAATATCGGCGAACCGCGAGACTGAATCGCAAAGGCGGTACCAGAGCGGTTTGCTGAGGCTTTTTTCGAAATTCCCGTTCAAGCGTGCAACTTCTGCCACGTGGGGCCAGCGAGAGGGTGAGCAGCCACTTACAACTTCGTCAGCCGATCACGGTTTCGCGCGGTGCAGCATTGCGGTAGAGATGGCCGCTGGCGAGTTTGCCTGGTTGGGTTCGCACTACCCGGTTATCGGTAAGTGCGGCATGCTGCTTGACAGTGCCCAGAAGCGTCCGTATGATTTGGGTTTACCGTTGCTTGGACCTGCCGGACAGGTTCCCCCTCACTGAGGCTGGCTTCCGCACCGAAGCTTTTCTGCACTGAGCGTTTCCTCGCAGCGGTCTTTGGGTTTCTTTCGAGAGGGCGTTTCGGGAATGTCTACGTTCATGGCAACCGCGCAAATTGCCGCGGAAACAGGTCGATGGCACGTGATCGACGCGGATGGTCAAGTGCTTGGTCGCCTCGCGACCGTGGCGTCGCGTCTGTTGCAGGGCAAGCACAAGCCCATTTACACCCCGTTCATCGATGTCGGCGACTTCGTCATCGTCGTCAACGCGGCGAAGGTCAAGCTGACTGGCCGCAAAGAAGATCAGAAGATTTATCGCCAGCATTCCGGCTACGAAGGCGGGCTGCGTGAAGAGCGTGCGCGTCTCGTGCGCCAGCGCAAGCCGCACAAGCTGGTGGAAGACGCCGTGCACGGCATGCTGCCCAAGACCAAGATGGGCGAAGCGATGTACCGGAAGTTGAAAGTGTATGCCGGCGCGGATCACCCGCACACGGCGCAGAAACCCACCAAGCTCGAGGTCGCGTAACGTGGCAGCAGTTCAGTACTACGCAACGGGTCGACGCAAGACGTCCACCGCCCGCGTGTTCCTTCGCCCCGGCACCGGGGCCGTCTCCGTCAACAAGCGCTCCTTCGACGCGTTCTTCCCGACCGAAGCGCTACGCATGCAGATTCGCCGGCCGCTGGTCCTCACCGAAACCACCGACAAGTTCGACATCCTGGCCACGGTCGAGGGTGGTGGCGTGTCCGGGCAGGCCGGTGCGGTGCGGCTGGGCATTTCGCGCGCGCTTCTTCAGTTCAACGCCGAGTTGCGGAAGAAGTTGAAGGACGAAGGACTGCTCACGCGCGATGCGCGCGCGAAGGAACGTAAGAAATACGGCATGGCGGGCGCCCGCAAGCGCTTCCAGTTCAGCAA
>CADEEX010000223.1:5080-7082 GCA_902826465.1 uncultured Acidobacteriota bacterium | reverse complement strand
CGATCCGAATCGCGCCGGATCCGCCTCGCAGCGCGCCGCCCCGCCAGTGGCGAGTTCGAGGCCGATCAGCTGACGCAGGTTCTCTTCCATCGCGCGCAGCCGCATCCGTTCGTCCACGAAGAACAGGAGCACGGCGAGCGGTATCGCGATCAGGATGCTCGACAGCCACAGTCGCGTGCGCAGGCTCATGGCCCGGGCTCCAGCCGATAGCCGATGCCCCACACGGTGGCGACGCGATGTCCGCTCTCGCCAAGCTTCTTGCGCAGCCGCGACACGTGGACATCGAGCGTCCGAAGGTCGCCGTCCCGCTCGGGATCGAGCACGTGCTGCACGAGCCAGGCTCGCGATAACGCCGCACCGGGGCGTCGCGCCAGCGCCGCCATCAGGTCGAACTCGACGCGCGTGAGTTCCACCGGCATGGCATCTACCGTCACCCGTCGTCCGTCGAGATCGATATGGATGGCACCGATATCAACTGCCGCCGCCGCGGCAATCGACGGCCGCCTGAGGCGCGCCCGCACGCGAGCGATCAGTTCCTCGGGCCAGAACGGTTTCGTCAGGTAGTCGTCGGCGCCCAGTTCAAGCGCACGCACCTTGTCGGCGGTGTCCTGCCGCGCGCTCAGAATGAGCACCGGCACCTGAGACGACAACCGCAGCGCCTTGAGCACGTCGAGGCCGTGCGCGCCTGGCAACATCAGATCGAGGATCACGAGCGCGTACGCGCTGAAGTCGGCGTCGAGCGCCTGATCGCCGCGCGTGATCCACTCGGTGGGAAATCCGGCGCCGCGCAGGCCTTCCGCAACCTGTCGCCCGAGCTTGTCGTCGTCTTCGATCAGCAGCACACGCATCGCGAATCAGTCAGCCTGTCTCCGAAACCTTACGGATGTCTGAAGCGCACGTCTTCAGAGATTCGCAAGGTGGCCTCCGTATTGTCGCTGCAGGAGGACATATGCAGATACCCATCGCGTCAGCCTGCGCCATCGTTGCGCTCAGCGTGGCGTGCGCCTCGCCCACCACACCCACGACCACCGCCTCGTCGCCCACGACGACCGGCAGCGCCACGGTCACGAGCGTGCCGACGCTGTTCCAGAAGTTTCAGTCCACGGTCACCGCCACACTCGACGGGAATCAGATTGTGCTCCGCTCGAACGGCCTGCCCGATCACGCCAGTCCGTACTGGCCGTCTGCCAACGCGCTGTACGAAGCGCCGTCAGGCGGCATGATGCTGGCGCCCAACACCATCGCCACGCAGAACCTCACGCTCCGCGTGCCTGCCTCGCCGGCGGTGGCCACGGCGTCGGACACCCCGCTCGGCCCGATCGGCCTGGCCGTGAACGGCGTCGCCATTTTCAATCAGTACGCCGCGGGTCGGTCGCCGCTCGCCGCCGAGATTCTCACCTTCGATCGCTTCAACGGCCACCCGCAGCAGTCGGGTCAGTATCACTATCACGTGGAACCGCTGTGGCTCACCGGCAAGAACGGCACATCGAGCCTGATTGGCGTGCTGCTCGACGGGTTTCCCGTGTATGGCCCGCGCGAATCGGACGGCAGTTTTCCCAGTGGTCTCGACAGCTGCAACGGCCACACGCATGCCACCGCCGACGTGGCGAGCGGCACGTATCACTATCACGTCACGGCCACCACGCCGTACATCTCGGGCTGCTTCAAAGGCGCGGCCGGCTCGGTGGGATAGCCATGCGCGTCCTTCTCCTCCTCAGTCTCGTGGCCGGAATCGCGTCCGGAGACGATGCCTCGATTCCGCTGGATCATCGCGTCGCCTTCTGGCCGAACGGACGCGTGCGGACGAGCGCCACGTATCTGTCCGACGTGCGCCACGGCGAATACCGCACCTGGCGCGCAAACGGCACGCCGTACGAACTGCGCCACTACGACCGCGGTCGCGAGTCGGGGGTGCAGCAGTCGTGGGACGAACAGGGCGAGCTGTTCCTCAACTACGAGATGCGTCACGGACGCCGCTACGGTTTCATCAACGCCGTGCCGT
>CADEEX010000223.1:0-5070 GCA_902826465.1 uncultured Acidobacteriota bacterium | reverse complement strand
GGCAACAACGTGCAGCGAGGGGGGTCAAAATGACGCGCACACTGGTCGCGTGGGGAGTCGTGTCTGCACTGGTCGTCTCTGGCTGCAGTGCGCCGGACCGCGCAACGGTGCCGTTCTACGACGATGGGCAGTTCACTGCGCGGTGGGACGACTCGGCGCATCGCGTGGCCGACTTCGCGCTGACGTCGCAGGACGGTGCCCCGATCACGAGCCACGACCTTGCAGGGCGCGTGTACATCGCCAGCTTCATCTATACGCGCTGCTCGGCGGTGTGTCCGCTGCTCGTGAGCCATCTGAAGAAGACGCAGGCGGCGCTGGCCGAGCGCGATGTGCGCATCGTGTCGTTCACGGTGACGCCAGAAACCGACTCACCCGAGGTGTTGGACGCCTTCGCGCGCGAGAACGGCATCGACACGAGGACCTGGACGCTGGTCACCGGCGACCGTGCGCAGATTTTCGGCCTGGCGAGAGACTCGTACTTCGCGGATGCACGTGCCCCTGACGGGGCGCGCTCCGGGGACGGCAACGACATACTCCACACCGAGAAGCTCGTGCTGGTGGACGGCCTCGGGCGGTTGCGCGGCGTCTACAACGGCACCCAGCCGTTCGAGATTGAGCACCTCATCGACGATGCCCGGGCCCTCAGCCTTTGATATAGACTTTCTGCCCATGTTGAAGCACAGGCTGACGTCTTTCTCCCTTGCGATTGGTCTCTGCGCCGTCGCCGCTGGCGCCTCCGCGCAGCCGCGCCCTGCGCAGGCCGCCATGCCCACCCCGCCGGGCATCGTGCCCGGCAGTATCAACTGCGAAGAGTGCCCCTATCCGGCGCCGAGCACGTACTTTCCCATTACCGCGTACGGCCAGGATCTGCGCATGGCCTATATGGACGTGGCGCCGACCGGACCGGCCAACGGCCACACGGTGGTGCTCTTCCACGGCAATAACTTCGCGGGCGTCTACTTCGGCGGGCCGATGGATGTGCTGCGAAAAGAAGGCTTCCGCGTCATCGTCCCGGATCAGATCGGCTATGGTCGCTCGTCGAAGGCGATCATCCCCTACGGTTTCAGTGACTGGGCGCGTTACACCAGCCTGCTGCTGAAGAGTCTGCAGCTCGAGAAGGCGATGATTGTCGGGCACTCGATGGGTGGCATGCTGGCGGCGCGCTTCGCGACGCAGTATCCGGCCATGACGGAACGGCTGGTGCTCTACAACCCGATCGGGCTCAGCGACGGCCGATACGCCCGTCCGGTCGGCAGCATCGACGAGCAGTACAAGCAGTCGCTCTCGCCAACGTTCGCCAGCGTCAAACAAGGATTGATGCGCTACGTGGCGCACCGGCCGGCGGCGTGGAACGACGAGTTCGAACGCTACGCGCGCATCCGCTACTCGTGGACGCTCGGTGGCGACTGGCCGCGCCTGGCGATGGTGCAGACGCTGATCGGGCAGGTGCAGTACAACGACCCGGTGGTGTACGACTGGACGCACATCAAGGCGCCGACGCTGGTCTTCGGCGGGGCCGACGACATGCTGGCGGGCACGCCGGCCAACTTCCAGGAACGGATGAAGTACATCTCCGAGACGATTCCTGACGGCAAGGCGAAGCTGCTCCTGCTGCCCGGCCTCGGCCATGTGCCGCACCTCGAGGCGCCGGAACGGACCTATCCGCCGCTCGTCGAGTTCCTGAAAGCTGGCATCACCGCGAAGTAGCCGCCCGTAACTGCCGTGGTGCCAGGCTTTTAGCCTGGCACTCGCCTTCCTGTGATGCCCACCCTCAACTTTCGTCGCTCTACGCCGATAACCGTAAGGTGAAGGCCCGGTTCCAGGCTCCCCAGCGCCATCGGTAATGACTCAGCGTCGCGACTACTATCGCGTGCTGCACGTCCATCCGGACGCACCCGACGAGATCATCAAGGTCAGCTACCGCACATTGATGCAGCGGCTGAAGATGCATCCCGATCTGGGGGGCGATCACCGCACCGCCACGCTCATCAACGAGGCCTTCCGCACCCTCGGCAACCCCGACCGACGCGCCGCCTACGACCGCTGGCTGGAGACGGCGCCGAGCGAATCGGACCTGGCGGCTGCGGCACAGGCCACCAGTCAGTCGGCGGCCGGACCGGCGCCGCAGTGCCTGTTCTGCGACACCTCGCACGACATCGGCTACGACAAGGAACGGGACAGCGTGTGCCGCACGTGCGGCGGTTCGCTCTTCCCCGTGCAGAAGCACCAGTCAGACGATGAGTCGCGGCGGGCGGTGGAACGCCTGCCCCGCAACATGCTGGTGGTGTTTGCGAAGAAGCATCCGAACGACACGCCGTGCCGCGGGGTGACGCTCGACATCTCGCTCGCCGGTATGCGCTTTCAGAGTTCGAGCGGCGTCGGCATCGACGACCGACTCCTGATCGAAACCGAGTTCTGCAGCGCCATCGGCGTCGTCCGCAGCGCGCGCCAGCGTCCCGCCGCGGAGAACGGCTGGGAGATCGGCGTCCAGTTCTTCACGATGCGCGTCAAGCGCCAGCGCGGCGGGCTGATCTCGACGGTCGCCTGATCAGGCCACAGAGACACCGAGACCCAGAGCCAAAGTTTCAGTGCCTCTGTGCCTCCGTGGCGTGACTATTCTGCCGCCGCGGCAAGACTCCACGAATTCTCGCGCGACTCGCCCTGCAACGACATCAGCAACCACGCCGACGCCCCGGCGCACGCCGACAGAATCAGGAACGCGGGCGCGTAACCGCCGGTGGCGCCCTTGATGGCGCCCATCAGCGTGGGGAGCAGGAAGCCACCGACGCCACCCACGGCGCCAACGATGCCCGTGACGCTGCCGATGTCGCGTGAGAACCGCAGCGGCACCAACTGGAACACCACGCCGTTGCCGAGGCCGAGGCACATCATGCCGAGAATGGCGACGGGTGCCACCGTCTGGACGGTCGGCATGAACGCCAGCATCGAGTAGGCCGCCGCAATACCGACGAGCAGCCACTGCAATACCTTGACGCCACCAATGCGGTCGGCCACGTAACCGCCGAGCGGACGCGCCATGCTGCCAGCCAGCGCCGCGGCTGCCGTCAGCGATCCGGCGCTCACCGGCGTGAGCGCGAACTGATCCTTCAGGAACACCGGCAGGTAGCTGCTCAACCCGGCGTAGCCGCCGAAGGTGATGCAGTAGAACACGCAGAACCACCAGGTGTCAGCGTGCGTGAGTGAGGCGATGTAGTCGGTGCGCGTGCGAGGCACGGCCGGCGCTGGGGCTTCCTTGGCCATCACGGCGAACAGCACGATCACCACGGCCAGCGGAATCAGTGCCAGCCCGAACACGTTGTGCCAGCCGTAGACGTTGGCAATGCGCGGCGCAAAGATGTTGGCGATCACGGTTCCGCTGTTCCCCGCCGCGGCAATGCCCATCACCAGGCCCTGACGTTCACGCGGATACCAGCGGCTGGCCAGCGGCAGCACAATCGCGAACGAGGACCCCGCAGTGCCGAGCATCAGGCTGACCGCGAGCAACGCCGAGAACGAGTGCGCGGCCAGCCACGCAAACGACAGCGGGACGATCAGGAACAGCAGCAGCCCGAGTCCCATCTTCTTGCCGCCGATGCGGTCGCTCAGAATGCCCAGCGGCACCCGCAGCAGCGACCCCATCAGGATCGGGGTGCCAATCAACAACCCCTTCGTCGCGGCCTGCACGCCGCCGCCATCGAAGATGAATGCGCTCAGCGCGCCAATCAGCACCCACAGCATGAAGCAGAGGTCGAAGTGCGCGAAGCAGGCCAGCAGGGTGGGCAGATGCCCCTTCGGAGCGGTCGTGGTCACATCATTCCTTTCCGGCGTTGTCGGTCAGCGCGAAGTAGTCGGCGACGGCGTTCACAAGAGAGACGCTGTTGGGCAGCGCGGGAATCACGTCGGGCACGAGTCCGCCCTGCCGCAGCACGCTGGCGCACACAGGACCAACGGCGCCAACGATGACGTCGCGTCCGAGCGCCTGCATGAGCGGGGCGAGACATCCCATCTCGCGGGCCAGTTCCACGAGATGGCGAAACTGAATCTGGCTCGTGAACAGCACCGCGTCGACCCGCCGATGCACGGCGTCGTCGATGAACGCCTTCAGCGGTGCGATGTCTTCGGGCAGCGCCCACTCATACAGGCACACATCCTCGACACGCGCACCGCGCGCGGTCAGCGCAGCGGCCAACGCATCGTTGCGCTCGCCGTAATGCAAGACAAGAACTGACCCGTCGGCGACATCAACTGAGAGCAGCCCCTCGAGCAGTTCGTCCGTCGTATGCGGCTTGGCCGTCGTGATTCGTGCGGTCAATCCATGCTGCCTGAGCGTCGCCAGCGGCTTCGGGCCACGACACGCCAGCGCCATATTGCGAAGCGCCTCGCGTACCTCTTCAAGGCGGCCGCGCGCGTCGGCCTCCTGGCAGAGCGAGGCGATACCGGCCGCTGTCTGAATCACCGCCACCGAGAACTCGCCGGAGATGATGCGACGCAGCAGCGGGTCGAAATCGTCTGGCCTGGCGATCTCGCGCACTGCGGGGGCGCTGATCGCCGTGCCGCCCAGGCGCGTCACCAGGCTGGCCAGTTCCCCGCTCTTGCGACCCTCGAGCAGCGCCACGCGCCGCCCTTCAAGCGTTCGCATGCTGGTTCGCCGGCGTGTCGCCGCTGGCGGCCACCTCGCGTGGGTCTTCGTCGTCTATGGCCTGCGGCGTTTCGGCCCAGTCCACCTGTTGGCATGCGGCATCAACAATGCGCTGCACTTCAGGTCGACACGAACCGCACCCTGTGGCGGCGCGGGTCACCTCGCGGACGCGCTGCATGCTACGCGCGCCTTTGAGCACCGCCTGGACGATCTGCCCCTTCGACACCGCGTTGCAGTCGCAGATCCGGGCGTTGTCCGGAATCTCGTTCACGGCCCGCATCGGGGCGTCCATCGTTGGCGGGAACAACAAGTCGGAGCGGCGCGATGTCAGCGGCGTGTTCTCGAGAAAACTCTGCGTCAGCGTTGGCACAATGGCGCCGCTGCCGATCAGAATCGCGCCGACCAGCCGGTTCTCGCGCACGATCAGCCGC
>CADEEX010000222.1 GCA_902826465.1 uncultured Acidobacteriota bacterium | reverse complement strand
TCAGAGCTGTTGCGCGCCCGCGTCTTCGTTGCCTCACTGCTGGCCCTGGTGCTCTCAGTTGCACTGGTGCATGGGCAGGAGCAGGTGTGGTCCTCCCCCTACCCACTCCGCCTCTCATACGCCCGCGCGCTCGCCATGGCGACTGCCGCCGACCGCCGGCTGCCGTATGTGCCTGGCGAAGTGCTGATCAAGTTCAAGCCGGGCGTCAGCGTCTCGGGTCAGCAGCGCGCCCTGCAAGCGGTGAGGAGTCAACCGCGCGCCGCCGCACTCCGCTGGGTGCGCGACGTCGCCGTCCTCCGCGACTCCCGCGAGCAGGACGCGACGATCCTCGCGGCGCAGCTCAGCGAACAGCCCGAGGTCGAGTACGCCGAGCCGAATCGGCTCTATCGCGTGCACGCCACGCCAAACGACCCGGGATTCAGTCAGCAGCAGTGGAATCTCTCGGCGATCGACATGCCGCGCGCCTGGGATATCAATCCCGGCGCTTCGCCTTCGGTGACGGTGGCCGTCATTGACACGGGCATGACGACCGTGAACGCGACGTTTCCGTTCCGATCGTGGAACGGCACCGCCATTTCCACCATCCAGGTGCCTTTTGCCACGAATCCCGATCTTCGGACGTCACGCCTGACGCACGCGAAGGACTTCGTGTTCTGGGACGGACCGGTCCTCGATCTCGACGGGCACGGCACGCACGTCGGCGGTACGGTGGGTGAAGATACCAACAACGGCCTTGCGGAAGCGGGCATGGCCTACAACGCGTCGATCATGCCGCTCAAGGCGTGTATCGGGTTCTGGGAAGTGCAGTTCATCCTGTCAGCGAACGGCCAGAACGGCTTCGCGCCGTTCGATGCCGGCGGTTGCCCGGACGACGCGCTCATTGAGGCCATCGAGTACGCGGCTGATAGCGGAGCGCAGGTGATCAACCTGAGCATCGGCAGCGAACAACCGTCGACGCGGCTGCGTCAGGCGATTCAGTACGCGGTGGGACGCGGCGCGGTGGTGACGATCTCGGCCGGCAACGAGTTTGAAGATGGGAATCCCACGGAGTATCCGGCGTTCGACGCCGCGAGTATCGATGGTGCGCTGTCGGTCGCGGCCGTCGGGCCGACGCTGGCGCGCTCGTACTACTCCAACACGGGGGCGTGGATCGAGATCACCGCGCCGGGTGGCGACTTCAGGGTCGACGGCGCGGACGGCCTGATCTGGCAGGCCGGAATTTCGAGTACCGACTTCGATCCCCATCGCACGGTGACGCCACGGTTTGACCTTTACTACCAGATCGGTCTCCAGGGCACGTCGATGTCGGCGCCTCACGTCGCCGGGCTCGCGGCGCTGCTCATCAGTCAGGGCGTCACCAGTCCGGCCGCCGTCGAGGCCCTGATCAAGGCCTCGGCGCGTGATCTCGGCGCCCCTGGGAAAGACAACGACTTCGGCTATGGTCTCATCCAGCCCAGGGCCGCGCTGTTTGGCTTTGGCGTCGTGAAGTGACGGACGCCTGGTGCGCGATGCGTAACGCGATCGGCTGGCGGCGGGTGTGGCTGTGCCTCTGCCTCACCGTCTTGATCACCGCGTCGGCTGCCGCCCAGAGCCGAGTGCGTGTGCACAGCGATCAGACCACCATCTGGCGTCCGGGTTTCACCGTTGCCGCCGCAGTTGTTCCTGCCGGCACAGTGCTCGACGTTGTCGGGCGGACCGGTACCTGGTTTGAGGTCGAACTTCCTCGACGCCAGGGCAGCCAGGCCACCACCGGTTTTGTGGCGGTCTCACGCGTGACCGCCCTGGATCAGAATCCGATCTCCCGTCCTGGGGCGTCACCCGCCGGACAGTCCCGTCGGATACCGGCTCGCCCGCAGCCGTACTCGTTGCGTCTGTTCGCACAGGGGGGCGTCAGCCGATTCACAGCCGATGACACGTTCACGGCGGTCCTTGGCCGGCCGAATGGATTGTGGTGGGGCGGCGGGGTGCAAGGGCGCACCAGCAATGGCTGGCAGTTGGAGTTCGCCGCCGATGTGTTGCAGGCGACCGGCACGCGCGTCTTCGCGTTTGAAGGGGACGTATTCGATCTGGGCATCCCGATCGCCGTTCGTCTGGTGCCGGTGACGGCGTCGATTGGCTATCGCTTCTGGAGGCAAGGCACACGCGCGGCCTACGTCACCGTCGGTGCCGGCCGCGTGTTCGTGCGCGAGCGGTCAGACGATGCCGATGCCGATGAAGACGTCGACACCGCATTTGCCATCTACCAGGTGGTCGGCGGCGTGGAAGTGCGGTCGTGGTCGAGTGCCGCGATTGCCCTCGAGGCGCAGTACTCGTTGACGCCGAATGCGCTCACCAACGCGGTGGCGACGAACTTCAACGAGCACGATCTCGGCGGCGCGCAACTGCGTCTCAAGGTCCTGTTCGGTCGCTGACAATTTCGGCGCGTCTTTCACGCACGCCTGACCAGTCTGTCAGGTTGACGGACCCGGCCACGGATAGTACCGTTGGCTTTTCGCGATCCTCGCAGCGCACCCCTCATGGAACAGGCTACCGACACACCGCTCAAGAAGACCCCTCTGCACGCTCGTCACGTCGCATCAGGTGCTCGCATGGTGCCGTTCGGCGGGTGGGACATGCCGGTCGAGTACTCCGGCATCGTCAACGAGCACATGGCGGTGCGTGAACGTGCGGGCATGTTCGACGTCAGCCACATGGGGCAGATCGAGATCGCCGGAAGCCAGGCGCTCGACGCCGTTCAGCGCATTTCCTGCAACGACGCGTCGAAGCTGGCGGTCGGTCAGGCCCAGTATTCCGGCCTGCTCACACCCGAGGGCACGTTCGTTGACGATCTGCTGGTGTACCGTCTGGCGTCGTCGCATTTCATGCTGGTTGTCAACGCCTCGCATATTGCCACCGACTACGCCTATATCGCCGAAGGGATCAAGCCCGCAGGCGATGCCGTGGCCGTCGACTGCAGTGCCCGCTATGCGCTGATCGCGGTGCAGGGGCCGAAGGCGCTCGCGATTATCCAGCCGCTCACCGGTGTCGACCTGGCGTCGATGAAGTACTACTGGTTCGCCCACGGCGAATTCGCCGGCGTGCGCGGCACGGTGTCACGCACCGGCTATACCGGAGAAGACGGGTTCGAGATCTTTGTGCCGCCACAACAGGCCGACAAGGTGTGGCTGGCGCTGATGCAGTCGGGGCAGCCCTTCGACATGATTCCGTGCGGCCTTGGCGCTCGCGACACGCTGCGCCTCGAAGCCGCGATGCGGCTGCACGGCAACGACATCGATACGACGACGACGGTGCTCGAGGCCGATCTCGGCTGGATTGTTGGCTGGAAGAAAGCCGACTTCGTGGGGGCCGACGTCCTGAGGGCGCAAAAGGCTGCGGGGGTCCCGCGCAAAATCGTCGGGATCGAGATGGTCGAGCGCGGCATCGCGCGCGGCGGGTATGAGATGTTCGCCGGCGATGTCCGGGTCGGCGCCGTGACCAGCGGCACGCAGACCCCGTATCTCAAGAAAGCGATTGGCATGGGCTATGTCACCGTCGCCCACAGTGCGATCGGCACCGAGCTCGAGATCGACATCCGCGGCCGCCGCGTCAAGGCGCGTGTGGTCGCAATGCCGTTTTACAAGCGGGCCACGTAGCACGGACGATAGTGCGCGGCCCTAGGGCCGTGAGGCGAGATGGAGCACGCCCCCTCAGGGGCGCGAGTTTGTGGAACAGCACACAGGAGTAGCGATGGCGTATCCGGCTGGCCTGAAATACACCAAGGATCACGAGTGGATTGACGCGGACGCCGGCAGCGGCAAGGTCGGCATCACCGACTATGCGCAGCAGCAACTGGGCGACGTGGTCTACATCGAGCTTCCCGAAGTCGGCGCGAAGCTGAAAGCCGGACAGTCGTTTGGGACGATCGAGTCGGTGAAGGCCGTCTCCGAGCTCTACGCACCGGTCGCCGGTGAGGTGATCGAGGTCAATACGTCGCTCAAGGACAAACCGGAAGTCGTCAACGCCGACCCCCACGGCAGCTGGATGATCGTGCTCAAGTTCAGCGATCCGTCCGAGGTGGACACACTGCTTGATGCCTCGCAGTACGACGACCTGGTGAAATGAGCATCTTCGACGCTGAAGCGTTTCAGTCCCGTCACATCGGTCCGAGCCGGTCGGACGCGCAACAGATGCTTCACACGACCAGCGCCTCGTCGCTCGAGGTGCTGATCGATGAAGCCATTCCGGCCCGCATCCGCCTGAAGAAGGCGTTGTCGCTGCCCAAGGGTGTGCCAGAGCAAGAGTTCCATGCCACGCTGCGCTCGACGGCGGCGAAGAATCAGTTGTTCAAGTCGTAGATGGGCCTGGGCTACTACGACTGCGTCACGCCGAGCGTCATTCTCAGGAACGTGCTCGAGAATCCCGGGTGGTACACCCCGTATACGCCGTACCAGGCCGAGATCGCGCAGGGGCGTCTCGAAGGGCTCCTCAACTTCCAGACCGTGGTCACCGACCTGACGGGCATGCAGATCGCGACCGCGTCGCTGCTCGACGAAGCTACGGCGGCCGGCGAAGCCATGACGATGCTGCACCGCGTGCAGTCGAAGCGTCTTGACGCGTTCGACGCACCCGCGCAGTTCTTTGTCGCCGAGTCGTGTTATCCGCAGACGATCGACGTGTTGCACGCCAGATCACAGCCGCTCGGCATCGAGTTGATAGTTGGCGATCCGAAATCGGCGCCGCTCACCGATCGTGTGTTCGGCGCGCTGCTGCAGACGCCTGACGAGGCCGGCCTCGTGCACGACTATCGCGACTTCATTGCGCGCGCCAAGGCGGCGGGCGTGCTCGTCGCCGTCGCGTCCGACCTTCTCAGCCTGACGCTGCTGACGCCGCCGGGCGAGTGGGGCGCCGACGTGGTGTTCGGAAACTCGCAGCGATTTGGCGTGCCGATGGGATACGGCGGTCCGCATGCGGCCTTCTTCGCCACGCTCGAGAGTCATGTACGCCAGGCGCCAGGGCGCATCATTGGCGTGTCGGTCGATGCCCAGGGGCACACCGCCTATCGCATGTCGCTGCAGACCCGCGAGCAGCACATTCGTCGCGAGAAGGCCACGTCGAACATCTGCACGGCGCAGGCGCTGCTGGCGAACATGGCCGGCTTCTACGCGTGTTATCACGGGCCGGCCGGACTGACGGCGATCGCCCGTCGCGTGCGCGCGCATGCGCGGCTGCTGGAGACGACGCTGACGTCACTCGGGCTGTCGCAGCAGAACCCGCACTACTTCGACACGCTGCGTGTCGTCGGTGCCGACCCGGACAAGGTCCGCCGTCTCGCGCTCGAGCGCCGAATCAACTTCCGCTATCGCGGCGACGGCGCCATCAACATCGCCCTCGACGAGACGACAACGCGTGCCGACGTGGCCGCCATCGCGGCGGTCTTCGCTGACGTGCTCGGGCGCGCGTCGTCCGCCGGGGCACAGGGCGATGTCGACGTGTCGTACCCGTCGACGCTCGCACGTCACTCGTCGTTCCTCACACACCCGGTCTTCAACAGCCATCACTCCGAATCGGAGATGATGCGCTACATCCGCAACCTCGAGCGCAAGGATATCGGCCTCGGCACATCGATGATTCCGCTCGGCTCGTGCACGATGAAGCTGAATGCGGCGTCGGAAATGCTGCCGGTGACGTGGCCCGAATTCTCGAAGCCGCATCCGTTCGTGCCGGTCGATCAGGTGCAGGGCTACCAGCAGATCTTCACGGAGATCGAGCGCACCTTGTGCGAGATCACCGGGTTTGCCGCGGTGTCGCTGCAGCCGAACTCAGGTGCGCAGGGCGAGTTTGCCGGCCTCATGGTGATTCGCGCCTACCATCTCGATCGCGGCGACACTCACCGTGACGTCGTCCTGATTCCCGCGTCGGCGCACGGCACGAACCCGGCCAGCGCCATCATGGCCGGCATGCGCGTGGTCGTCGTGTCCAGCACGAAGGAGGGCAACATCGACGTCGACGACCTGCGGGCGAAGGCGCATGAACACAAGGCGCGCCTGTCGTGCCTGATGGTCACGTATCCGTCGACGCACGGCGTCTACGAAGAGAGCATCCAGGACATCTGCGCCATCGTGCACGAGTGCGGTGGTCAGGTGTACATGGACGGCGCGAACATGAACGCACAAGTGGGGCTGACGAGCCCGGCCACGATCGGCGCCGACGTCTGCCACATCAACCTGCACAAGACGTTTGCGATTCCGCATGGCGGCGGCGGCCCTGGCATGGGGCCGATTGGCGTGGCGAGGCATCTGGCGCCCTACCTCCCCGGTCATCCGGTCATCAAGACGGGAGGCACGCGCGCGATTCCGGCGATTTCGGCGGCACCGTGGAGCAGTGCCAGCATTCTGCTGATTTCGTACGCCTACATGAAGATGCTGGGCGGCGACGGCATGACCGACGCGACGCGCTATGCGATTCTGAACGCCAACTACATCAAGTCGCGGCTCGAGTCGCATTACCCGGTGCTCTACGCCCGCGAGAACGGCCGCGTGGCGCACGAGATGATCTTCGATTTACGCCAGCTGAAACAGGCGAGCGGGATCGACGAAACCGACGTCGCCAAGCGCCTGATGGACTATGGCTTCCACGCGCCGACGGTGTCGTTTCCAGTGGCCGGCACGCTGATGATTGAGCCGACCGAGAGTGAGCCGCGCGAAGAGCTCGATCGGTTCTGCGACGCGATGATTGCCATCCGTCAGGAGATTCAGGCGGTGATCGATGGCACCGCCGACGCCAAGGACAACGCCCTGAAGCATGCGCCCCATACGGCCGCGGTCGTCACTGCCGATACGTGGCCCCACACCTACTCGCGCGAGCAGGCAGCGTATCCGCTGCCGTTTGTCAGGGCGGCGAAGTTCTGGCCAGCGGTGGGACGCATCGACAATCCGTACGGCGATCGCAATCTCGTCTGTGCATGCCCGCCGATGGACGCGTACGTCTGAAGGCTTAAGCCGCGTGCGCGCGCCTTCGATACTCGGCGAGCAACCGTCCGGTTACCGACCCAGGGCGTCCACTGCCAATCGTGTGATCATCGACGGTCGTAATCGGCACCAGTTC
>CADEEX010000221.1 GCA_902826465.1 uncultured Acidobacteriota bacterium | reverse complement strand
CGATGTAATCTCCAGGCATCTGATCGCGGACGAGCGCGAAGGCAATCGCATTGTCGCGCTCGCGACACCGCGCCAGGGTCAGAACGCTGTCGGTCTGACTGGCGAACGGCGCATGAAGTTCCGGCACCACCGGGCAGCGCGTCAGGCGAAAGGACGCAAACTCGTCGCCGATCTCGCTGAGGTGCGGCACCGAATCGCTCACCTTCAGCGTCCACTCACGGCCGTCAAACAGCTCCATCGTCGCCGTGCCGTCTGCCCCGGTCCGGCGTTCATCAAGCTGGATATCTGCGCCGGCGCATTCGGACAGTGCCCTCACCCGTACACCCGGGAGCGGCTCCTTCTCGGCCGTCACGGCTCTAACCGCCACGCGATCCGACGTGACACGACCCGCAAACGGCAGTTCCACATCGTCGAACCGCTCGAGGTCGGTGATGCGGAAGGTCTTGGCCTGATCGCGACGCGCGACACCTGGGGCGAACTGCTGCGCATAGGGCGATGCGGGCGCGGGCCCGCAGGTTGACAGGCTGGTGCCGACCACATACGTGCCGGGGCGGAGGCCAGTGACGGTGAAGGCGCCGGCTGCATTGGTATACGTCCACGCTCGCCGGCGCCAGCGAAGATGAGCATGCGGGAGCCGTGGTGAAAGACGAAGTCGCAGGTCCCGCCGGTGGAGAGAAAGGTGATGACCTCGCCGGTGCGGACCCCCTTGATGCCATCGACCACCGTGACCCTGGCTGATGTGGCACTCCCGCTGCCCGGCAAGGTCGCGACGTCGCCGACGAAGATCATCGGGCTGTTGCGCTTCGCACAGAGCGGCGTCGGACCGATGCATACGCAGGCGTCGGCGGCCGACCAGACACCCGCGAGCAACAGCATCGCTGCAGAGGACGCGGTCTGAGGTCTGATGCAGTCTCGACTTAGGCAGAATCCAATCTTTTGGGTGTACCGGACCGACCTCTCTGACTGGTCACGAACGTCGGTCCACGCCACCTTTCCGATTCCGGATCCGCTACGAACTGCACGACAGCATCGAACAGCCGGCGCGATGACGTGCCCAGTCGGGACGGCGGTCCGCATACACCGCGTGGTCCGGTTGCTCGTCGTAGGGACGACGCAGCAGTTCGAGCAGCCTGCTGATCTCTGATTCGTCGCCCTGCTCCGCCCGATCAATCGCCTGCTGCGCCAGATAGTTGCGCAGCACGTACTGGGGATTGGCCGCGTCCATCAGCCGTCGACGCTCGTCACGCGTGAGTGGATCGCTGGCCAGCCGACTGACATAGCGTCCGAGCCAGGCCTGAAACGCCGACGCCTCGGCGGTCCGCTTCGCCTCGTCGTAGAACGCCACGTGTAGTGGCGCCAGCGACGGCGCGTCCGGATCGAGAGCAGCGAGCCGCCGGAAGAATACCGTCATGTCGACCTCTCCGCGCTCGAGCAGTTCCTGCACGTCGTGCATCAGGTCAACGTCATCGTCTGTACACGACGCGAGCCCGAGCTTGCGCGCAAACGCGTCGCGCATACCCGACGAAAATGTTGCGACATAGTGCTGAAGGCCTTCCCGCAGGCGCGTCTGCTCGAGCAACGGCAATAGCGCGTTCGCCAGCTGCTCCAGGTTCCAGTAGGCGATGTCGGGCTGCTGGCCGAAGCGATAGCGGCGTCCGCCGGCGTCGGTGGTATTCGGCGTCCAATTGGGATCGAAGTTATCGATCCAGCCATAAGGCCCATAGTCGAGCGTCAGACCGAGTACCGACAGGTTGTCGGTGTTCATGACACCGTGTACGAAGCCGACACGCATCCATTCGACAATCATGCGCGCCGTGCGTTCACAGATCTCCGCGAACCAGGCGGCGACAACGTCAGGATCGCCCGCCGCCCTGCCATCCGCGACCAACCATGGAAAGTCACGATCGATGGTGAACGCCACCAGTTGCCGCAACAGCCCGATGTCGTTGCGTGAGGCCGGCAGTTCGAAGTTCCCGAGCCTGATGAACGACGGCGCGACGCGACAGACAATGGCACCGGGCTCGATCCGTGGACGGCCGTCGTAGAACATGTCGCGCATCACGCCCTCGCCTGTGGCCACGAGGCACAGCGCGCGGGTGGTCGGCACGCCGAGGTGATGCATGGCCTCGCTGCAGAGAAACTCACGAATCGACGATCGCAATACCGCGCGTCCATCCGCGCGACGCGAGTACGGGGTGGGACCTGCGCCTTTGAGCTGCAGTTCCCACCGCTGCCCGGCGCTGTTGATGATCTCGCCGAGCGTCAGCGCCCGTCCGTCACCCAGCTGGCCAGCCCAGTGCCCGAACTGGTGGCCTCCGTAGTTGGCCGCGTACGGTTCCATCCCGCCCACAACCGCATTGCCGCCAAAGACCTGGGCAAACTCCTGGCTCTGCACCGTCGTCTCGTCGAGATCGAGGAGGGCGGCCACCTCTCGCGAATAGGCCACGAGACGCGGGGCCGCCACTGCCGTCGGGGCGACACGGGAGAAAAGCGCACCCAGTACGGCTCGCGGCGACGCCGACGTGAGCGGGTCGGCTGGCAGTTCGCGCACAAAGCGATTGTCGAAGCGAAATCGGAGCATCAGCACAGGTAGTGTCTCACGGCACGAGTCATGCTCTAGCGGCGGCGTGTCCATACGCCGCCGCTGGAAAGTCGTTGCAGGAGTCGCGTGTGGCGCGATCGTGACCGTCGCGCTCGTGGTCGCAGCGGCGCGCATACCGTTCTCTTCCGATACACTCCGCTCGCGGGTTGTGGCCGCGCTGTCGGACCGTCTCGATTCCGAGGTCGAGCTCGACACCCTGACCTGGCAGCTGTTCCCGGGCGTACACGCCGCAGGGGCTGGCCTCCGCATCCATCACAAGGGACGCCGCGATGTTCCTCCACTCATTGCCGTCGATTCGTTCGTCGTCAGCGCCAGCCTGACCGGCCTGTGGCGCCGCCGCGTTGATCACGTCGTACTCAAAGGGCTCGATATCCAGGTGCCCCCTGACGACGACAACGACGAGAAAGACGCTGCGACGGACGAGCAGGAGAAGAAGGCGACGCCGCTCGACCCTGCGCACGTGGACGAGGCCGCGAACGCCAGCAACAGCGTCTTCGATGCCAAGGCGATTGCCAAGCAGGTGGTGATCACCGAACTCGAGGCGCCCGAAGCTCGCCTCGTGATTCTCCGGGGGAATCCCGACAAGCCGCCAAGGACCTGGTATCTGCATACCTTGACGATGCAGGAGCTCGGGATCGACCGGCCGATGCCCTTCCAGTCGGTATTGACCAACGGCGTACCGCCGGGGCAGATCGAAACATCGGGATCGTTCGGCCCGTGGAATCGTGACGAACCGGGCCAGACACCACTCGACGGCCGCTTCACCTTCGAGAACGCTGACTTGAGTGTGTTCAAGGGCATCTCGGGCATTCTGTCGTCGAAAGGCACGTTCGCTGGTGCGCTCGAACGGATCGTTGTCGACGGCCACACCGACACGCCGGACTTCATGATCAACATCAGCGGTCACACTGTGCCGCTGACCACGACGTATCACGCGATCGTCGACGGCACTAACGGCAACACGACGCTCGACCCGGTGAACGCCACTTTCGTCGAGACGTCTCTTGTCGCCAGGGGAGGCGTCTACGAAGCCGAAGGCGTTGACGGACGCATCGTCAGGCTCGATGTCACCATGGAGTCAGGACGCCTGGAAGACCTGATGCGCCTTGCGGTCAAGACGCCAAAGCCGCCGATGGCGGGACGACTGCACCTGGTGACGACGATGACCCTGCCGCCCGGCAAGGTCGATGTGGTGGAGAAGCTGAAGCTGGACGGTCGGTTCAGAATCGAGGGTGGGCGATTCACAGACCCCGTCGTCCAGGGTCGAATCAACGAGCTCAGTCGCCGCGCCAGCGGCAAAGTGGACGAGATGGCGGTGGCACAACGCGTCACCTCCGACTTCCGCGGCCAGTTCCGCATGGGTGGTGGACGTCTGGCTATTCCCCGGGTCACGTTCGACGTGCCAGGAGCGATCGTCCAGATGGGAGGCGGCTACGGCATGCGCGAGGAGACGATCGCCTTCAACGGCGAACTCTACATGGACGCCAAGATCTCAGAGACCGTCACCGGGTTCAAGTCGTTGCTGTTGAAGTTAGCCGACCCGATCTTCAGGCAGGATGGACGCACGGTGATACCGCTCAAGGTGAGTGGCACCCGCAACGACCCTCAGTTCGGTCTCGACATGAAGCGGGTGTTCAGGCGCGGCGACTCGAAGGCGGCGCCGCCTGCGAGAAAGCCGACCGCGAAGCCGCGTGCCAGTGCCAGCGTTACGCCACAGCGGTAGCGTCGCTCACCGCGCGCTGACGGTCCACCATCCACGGTTCGTTGAACTGCCTGGCGGTCGAGTAGTTCTTGTTGAGCACCAGTTGAAAGTCACCCGCGTGCCGTTCGAGAAACGCCGCTTCCGAGTAGGCCAGGTAGAGATCCCACATACGGATGAAGCGGTCGTCGAAGCCCATCGCACGCACGCGATCGAGCTGCGCGTGAAACCGCGCCCGCCATTCGTGCAGGGTTCTCGCGTAGTGTGTGCCGATGTTCTCGGCGTGATAGAGCGAGAGGCGTGTGGCACGCGCCAGAGACCGGACAATCTCGCCGACGGAGGCCAGTTCCCCACCCGGAAAGATGTATTTCTCGATCCAGTCCGGCGTGCGGTGATATTGCGGAAAGTACTGTTCGTCCACCGTGATGGTCTGCAGCAGCATCGACCCCTCTGGCCGTAACAGTCGATCGGCAGCGCCGAAGTAGTCGTCGTAGTGGTTCAGCCCCACAGCCTCGAACATTTCGATGCTGACGATTTTGTCGAAGGTACCTCGGAGCCGGCGATAGTCTTCGTAAAGTACTTGCACGCGCGCGCCTGCCTCGCCCAGCCGACCCATACGTTCGCTGGCGTAGCGATACTGCTCCTCGCTGATCGTGGTGGTCGTGACGCGACAGCCATAGCGCGCCGACGCCCATGCCGCAAACCCTCCCCACCCGCTGCCGATCTCGAGCACGTGATCGTCAGGGCCGAGCGCCAGTTTGCGACAAATCTGATCGAGTTTGCGCTGCTGCGCCTGTTCCAGCGTCTCACGTCCCGTCTCGTAGAACGCACACGAGTACATCAACTGCTCGTCGAGAAACAGCCGGAAGAAATCGTTGCCCAGGTCGTAGTGCTGATGAATGTGCCGGCGACTGCCGGCAATGGTGTTGTCGCGCAGGCGCCTCGCCAACAGCGCCAGCAGGCGATGCATCGCGCCAATCGGCCCGCGCGGCCGATCGACAATACGCAGGTTCCGGAGCATGAGACGAATCAGCGCCACGAGATCCGGCGACGTCCAGTCGCCATCCATAAAGGATTCACCGAGCCCGATATCGGAGCCGATCAGGGCACGCCAGAAGAACCGCTCGTCGTGCACACACAGTTCCGCGGCGATGGGCCGCTCACCGTCCGTGCGGCTTGAACGATCGCCGAACTGATGCCTGACACCTGCCGTGAGCAGGTCGAGACGTCCGTCGCGGATGGCGGGCAGGCCCGCGAGAAAGGCGCGTTTGGCCCAGGGTTGTGCGATCTTCATGGTTCCACCGTTGCCGAAGGCCACGTCGCCGATGTCGATTCCAACAGCCCGCGGGGATGGGACCTCGGAACCACCGGCACGCCCTTGCGCCAGAGTCGAAGCGCTTCGAAATGAATCGCCGCCGTCACCTTCGCGGTCATCAGCGGATAGCGCCAGAGCGCACTGCGGATCGCACCCGCACTGCACGGCCGCCGCTCGAGCGACAGCGTCGCGTCGAAGAGCGACGCCGCACCCACGCGATCAGCGACCGTCATATGGGCGACCAAGGTGGCGCCAGGCGGCGTGAACGAGAAGCCGTAGTCGAGTGCCGTATCCATGAAGGGGGAGACATACAGCGCCTTCGACGCTGACGCGGTGAACACGGCCGGCCCTTCCCCGCCAGCCGTCGCGACGCCTCCGCGGTCTGGCGCCAGCCAATAGTTCCTGGATCCGCCAAAGGTGTTGTTGACCTCGGCCATCACGTGGCACAGCGAGCCCGCACGGTCGAAGCAGTAGTAGAACGACACCGGGTTGAAGCCATAGCCGGCATAGCGGAGGTGCGTCAACACGAACCGCGGCCCCTCGGGCAGCGCAATGCCATGCGTCATGGCGTCTTCGACCAGTCGCTGGCGCAGGGGGCGGGCGGGATCGCCGAAATGATCGCGGTCGTGGAATGAGGCCCAGTTCCAGCGATTGTGGCTGGTCAACGGCGACACGCGCATCAACTCCGGGATGCGGTCGAGGTCCAGCATCACCATGAACAGCGGATATGTGAACGCGTGCACCACGGGCGCCTTGCGCCGATGGCGCAGCCATCCGATGTACACCGCTGACTGTGGCGCCAGAGGGGCAGCCGTCACCACGTGACTCCGAGCGCCTGTGCGACACGCACCGCAGAGCGCAGCCCATCTTCGTGAAATCCGTAGAACCAGTAGGCGCCGCAGAAGTGAGTACGGTTCCTGCCACTGACATCGGCCCACCGCTGCTGGGCACGCACCGCCGCACGCGTATAGAGCGGATGACGATAGGTCATCCGCTTCAACACCAGACGCGGGTCGACCGCGGCGCCGGGATTCAACGTGACACAGAACTGCTCGCGCGTCGTCAGCGACTGCAGGCGATTGAGATGGTAGGTCACCGTTGGCGGCGCCGCATCATCTCCGAGCAGATAGTTCCACGACGCGTGCGCGTCGGCGAGCGTCGGCAACACCGACGTATCGGTGTGCAGCCAGGCGTCGTTGGTGGTGGTCTCGAACTGCGAGAACAGGGCGCGCTCCGCGGCAGAGGCGTCGCGAAGCATCGGCAGCACCTGGTCGCCATGACATGCCAGCACCACCTCGTCGAAACGCAGGGCTGGCCGGTCGACAAAGGCGATCGTGACGTCGCGGTCGCCGCGATCGATGCGCTGGATGCTGGCGGTCAGGTGAACCCGATCACCTAGCGGCGCCGTCAGCTTCGGGATGTAGGTGTGGCTCCCGCCCCGGACCACTCTCCACTTCGGCTGGCCGTTCACCG
>CADEEX010000220.1 GCA_902826465.1 uncultured Acidobacteriota bacterium | reverse complement strand
ATCCGCTCTGAGCTATCGCCCGACCAATCTCTTGATCCACCCCCTTGAGGGCGTCTCGCTCTTGGTCGCGATCCGCCCCGACAGCCAGAACCAGCCAGACAGGATGTTGCCGGCGCTCGGTTGGTAGTCGAGGAGCACCGGGTCGATGATGGCGTCGAAGGTGCCGCCCACCGTGTCGAGCAGCGCCCAGAAGAACGGATTGCCGGTGATCGAGTTGTGGCGCTCTTCAGCCTCGATCACCTGGCCGCTGATCAATGCGTGCGGTTCCGGTGGCGTCACCGGTTCGCCGGACGGCGACACCAGACCTGAAGGGATGAAGGCGCGTGCCGGGAACGACATGCCTTGCGCCTGCTGCGCGGCAAGATACACGGCTTCCGACTCGTACAGGGTCGCCTGCTGTGCAAACGCTGCCACCTGCACGTCTGCCAGCGTCGGCAGCGCCAGCTTCGCGTGCACGGCGGCGTCGGGGCAGTCGAACACGAACGGGTACTCACCGCCGGCGTCTGCGCCGCCCTTGGGGTTCGCCCACGCCACGAAGGTGCCGTCGAGCGGGGTGTGCTTGTCGCGAGAGATGCGCGCTTCGATCGCCACGCGCATCGACGCCTTGCCGGCGAAGTGTGGGTTCATGCCCATCGCGTCGCCGCTCTTCTTCAACTGGAGCCAGAGCTGCTCGCCCGACGCCGGCGCCCAACGCAGATACTCGCCGCCGTCGACAAAAATCGAGTCGGCGCGCTCAGCAACCTTGCTGGCAAGTGCGGCGAGGTCTTCGCCTGATGAAGCTTCGAAACCAATAGCGGAAAACTGACTGGGCACGCCTCAGTGTACCTGCTACCTGCTAAGTGGGGACGCGGGGCTGGGGTCTCGGGACTACATGCGACACAGAGGCGCGAGCGTGGCGGTTTCATACTCGCTCGTGCGATTGATGCAGTCGAACACGCAGTAGCCGTACCCCGTTGGCTCGCCGTTAATCACCTCCACGCGTGAGGTGACCGCGGCGCGATAGCGGACCAGCAAATCGGGCCGACGAGGAGTGGGCCCGTCGAACCCCTTGGCCGCCAGTTGCCGCTCGACCTCACCTGCCAGATGATCCAATCCCGTGAAACAGTGTTCGCATGAGCAGGCTCCCAGGCAGCTCGGGCGTGTCAGGTGGCGACCATCGGTCGCGCGACAACGACGGCTGCGCTGCGCGGGGCCGATCGCGACAGACGAGGCACGGGCTGTCAGAAAACCCGACAGCGCCTCGGAGGCACCCTACTTCGTTGGGACTATGCCGAAGCGGATGGCGCGCTCGAACTTCCAGGCCGTTCCGGTCTTCACCATCTCGACAAACGTCATGCTGTTCATGCCCGGGAAGGTTTCGCCTTCGACCTCGAGAACGGCTTTTTCGCCGCGAAGCTGTCCGCCGGTGATCTTCAGCTTGTCTTTCGGAAACCACAACTCGGCGAGCTGCGCCACGCCCGCGGCGTTCTCGGCTGGGGTGTTGTAGCTCCTTTCGAAATCCTCCACGGCGGCCGGGCTGAGCGTCGCCTTGATGGCGGGCCAGTTCTTGCGCTGCGCCGCGGTGATGAACGACGTCAACACCTTGCCTGGATCGCCGCCACCCACGGGCAGCGCCTGGCCCGCCGGTGCCGGAGGGATGTCGACGCCGAACCTGAGGTCGACGGTGTAGGTCGTGTCCATGCCATCGAGCGGCTTCTCGGTGAACAGGCGGCCTTCGAGTCGTGTCGCACTCCGCGTCGTCCAGGTGATCTTCAACCCATCGGACGTATCGTTGATGAATTGGCTCATGGTTCGTGAAATGGTGGCGTTCATCGACACGTTCCCCGCCGCGTCGACGTTGAGAATCACGTAGTTACGATCCTTGATCGCCTCGAGGTTAATCGCTTCCATGTGCGGCTCGAGCGCCGCCAGCATCGGCGCACGATCGACGGCGACATCGGTCAGCAGAATCTCGGTGGCGACGTTGCGGGCGTTGCGTGCCTCGCGAATGCGATAAGCCACCGCCTTGGTGACCGCAATCGTCGGCATCTTCTGAATCGTCACCGCTCCAGACGCGGTATCAGCCGCCAGGACAGGGACAGCGCTCATAAGCGCCAGGAGCACACTGCCGATCATGCATTTAGTCATTGGAAATCTCGAGATGTGGTGATGTGGTGATGTGGTGATGTGGTGATGCTGAAAGTGTGTCATTTGCCTGGCTGCGACTCAAGGTTACAACGCCGGCGTTCCTCGATCTGAACACATCCCCACATCCCTACATCCCTACATCCCAACGTTCCACCGTTACCGCTGTCTCCCCTGCACGATCTCGAACGTCTGCCCACCAACGGTGAGCGATCCGGTTCTCGCCCAGAGGTGGCGGTAGTACTTCGAGACGGCGACCGTGAGCGTGCCGTTGCCGCTTCCGCTGGTGCCGCTCGGAAACGAAATCCACGGACTGTCGCTCGACGCGCTCCACGCGCATCCGGAACTGGTCTGCACCTGCACGGTGAAGGTGCCGGCACTCGCATCAAGCCTCGTGGTCGACGGAAAGGCCAGCACCGAACAGCCCGATCCGACAATGCGGCTGATGCGGCCTGAGTTGGAGACGACGTAGAGTTCGCCTTCTTCGTCCTCGCCGAACGACGACACGTCGCGACCGGTGGCGAGCAGCACGCTCTGGCTGTTGCTGTCCCAGGCGAACAGCTCGCCGGAGCAAAAGTCGCCGTACACGTAGAGCCCTTGCGGCAGTGTGTTGGCTGTGCCGCGATAGACGTAACCACCGGTGAGCGAACATCGTCCACCGCTGTGCGCGTAGTCGAACAGCGGGCGCGTGTAACTGTTTCCGCACAGCGCCGTGTCGACGTTGGTACAGACGAACCCTTCGTAGACGCGCCAACCGAAGTTCATGCCGGCCACCACCGGCGTGTTCACCTCTTCCCGCGCCCCTTGACCGACGTCGCCGATCCAGAGCTGACTGGTCTGCCGATCGAAGCTGAATCGCCACGGATTACGCAGTCCGTAGGCAAAGATCTCGTCGCGCCCTGGTGCGTTCAGGAACGGATTGCCGGTGGGCGATGTGTACGGCGTGCCGGCAGCGGCGTTCGACTGGTCGACGTTGATGCGCAGCAGCTTACCGAGCAGCGACTCGATGTTCTGCGCGTTGTTCTGCGGATCGTTCCCGGAACCGCCATCGCCGATTCCCGCATAGAGGTAGCCGCCAGGGCCGAAGGCCAGCATGCCGCCGTTGTGGTTGGCAAACGATCCGTGCGGAATCTGCAGCAGCACCGTTTCGCTGGTGCCGCTCACGTTCGGGTTGTTCGACACGCGGTACTCAGCGATGACAATGGTGCCGTCAGGAGTGCGCGTGTAGAACACGAAGAATCGGCCATTGCTGCCGTAAAGAGGGTGAAACGCCAGCCCCAGCAACCCGCGCTCTCCGCTTGAAAGGACGCGCGCCTGGATGTCGAGGAATGTCGTCGGCACCGACGCGCCAGGCTGGAGCACCTTGATGGTGCCAGGCTGCTCGACGACGAACAGGCGGCGTGAGCCATCGCCGGCATTGGCAACGAAGACCGGACTCGAGAGTCCGGCGACAATCTGGCGCAGTTCGATCGCCGTTGCCGGACTGCTGATCAGTATGAGTAATGCGACGAGAATCCCGGTGAACGCCCTAGCCATGGCATGCATTGTCGGCGGGGCAGGCGATGGGTCACAAGCACAGCAGGTTCACAGGTCCACGGGTTCACAGGTCCACGGGTCCACGGGTCCACGGGTCCACGGGTCCACAGGTCCGCGGGTGCGCAGGTGCGCAGGTGCTCGGGTGCACGGGTGCTCAGGTGCACGGGTGATAAGGGTGCAACGGGGCTAATGGTGTTCGGGGAAGAGGCGCAGCTGGCCTGCGGTCGCCGCGCGTGCGTGTGCGCGGGGCCGCCGATCGTCGAACACCGTACGGCCTCCGACCGACGCTGACACCCGTCGTTCGTGCGCGATGGTGGCCTCGACGTCCGCGGCTGGTTGCAGGCGCTGTTCGACTGACCGCGCAAACTGATCGAGGCGCGACATCCCGTCCAGCTTCTCGCTGCGACCGAGCCGTGCGGCATCGAGGCTGCCGCGGAGCACCGCAATCGATTCGTCATAAATCCTGAGCGGCACCGGGAATGGGTGACCATCCTTGCCGCCGTGCGCGAACGAGAAGCGCGCCGGGTCGTCGAAGCGCGTCGGTGTGCCATGCACCACTTCCGCGATGAGGGCGAGCGATTGCAGCGTTCGGGGACCGAGCTGCTCGAGTAGCAGGAGCGACGCGAAATCGCGCAGGTCGCGTTCATGGGCCAGGGCGAGCACCGCGCCCAGGCGTTTGTTGTTCACGTCGTTGGCGCGCACCTCGTGGTGTGCCGGCATCACCAGGCGGCGCGCCTCCGCCAGCGTCTGCGATACAGGCTGTCTGGCGATCGTCAGCAACGCGTTCTGTGCAGGCCGCGCTTGGGCGTCAACCAGATTGCAGATCGTGCCGGCGTGCGCACCGACGATGGCCGCATGCGGATCCGCGGTGAAGTCGCGCACTGCCGCCGAGTGCCAGTGATAGCGCCGCGCGGTACGGCTGGCGTCGTTCATGCCTTGCTGCACGACCGCCCATTCGCCATCGGTCGTCACGATGAAGGTGTGCAGGTAGATCTGGAACCCATCAGCCACGGCGTTGTTGTCGATGCGGGCGGTGAGACGGCTCGTCCTCACGAGCGCGTCGCCGTCGAGTCCAGCCCGCTCGGCGATGGCACGCAGTTCCGCCGGCGTCTTGAGCGATTGCTTGCCGCGGCCACCGCAGATGTGGATGCCGAGTTCGTGCGCGCGCGGGTTGAGGCCGCGCTTCAGCGCACCCATCACAGAAGTGGTGATGCCGGACGAGTGCCAGTCCATCCCCATCACGCAGCCGAGGGCCTGAAACCAGAACGGATCGCTGAGTCGCGACAGCAGTTCGCTGCGCCCGTAGTGGTGCACCACGCTCTCGACGATCGCCGTGCCGAGCGTTTGCATGCGCGCCGCGAGCCACGGTGGCACGCGTCCTCCGTGCAGCGGCAAGTCGGCGACGCCAGAGCGCTTCATCGCCCTATCTTGACATCAGCAATAGCCACAGAGGCACCGAGACTCAGAGGTACTGAGCCTGGCTTCTCTGTGCCTCCGTGTCTCGGTGGCTGAGGCGCGCTATGTCGTTTTCCGGCCGATGATTTCAGCCGCGCCAGGAACGGTACGCAGGCGGATAGGCTTGTCGACCGAAAGGCCGGCGTCGGCAATCCAGCCCTGCATCTCGTCGATCGACCAGGTGCCCGACTGGCTGGTGAGCGCGAAGTAGAGGTCGAGCAGTGCGCCCACCTGGCCGGCATCGTGCGGCGAGGCTGGGCGGAGCATCTCGACGACGACCACCACGCCGTTCGGTCTGAGCGCACGGGCAATGCGGCGGAGCAGCTCGCGGTTGACGCGCGCTTCGAAGTGGTGCAGTAACTGCGACACGTAGATGAAGTCCCAGGCGCTGGTCCCGAGATCGTCTTCGAGGGCATTGCCCGGCCAATGGACGACGCGGTCGCCCATGCCTTCGCGCGCGAGAATCGGCGCTGCCTGTTCCACGGCGCTCGGCAGGTCAAGCACCGTGGCGGTGAGCGCCGGATACTTGCGGCACATGGCCACAGAGATGAACCCGTGCGACCCACCGATGTCGAGCATCGTCGTGGCGTGCGCGGGCACCGGCGTGCGGGCAACGATTTCTGGCGCGGCCAGACCGGTGAGCGCGCGCATCGCCCGCTGGTAGAGTCCCCACTGCTCGCCAGAGGCGAAGTCGTGCATGTCGAGCGGTTCACCGGTGCGGACGTAGTCTTCGAACCCTTCCACCATCGACCACTCGATGAACTCGAAGAGCACCTTGTCGCGCATCGACGTGGGCGAGTCGCGTCCCAGCCATTTCCGTGCGACCGACGACAGCTCGTACCGCGCGTCGGTATAGGTCAGGTAGCCAGAGCCCGCGAGCGCATTCAGCAGCTTTGTCGTGCCGATCGTCGAGGTGCCACACCGCGCGGCGACGTCGGCGGCGCTGAGGGCGCCGTCGGTCAGTACGTCGAACACCCCCAGCCTGGTGCCGACCATGATGGCGCGCGCACGCATGAAGCTGACGTGCGTATCCATGAGCGTGACCGGAGGAATGCCGAGCAGGAGCGCCATCCGCTCCAGGAAGTTCTCGCCGGCGACCTTCAGCTTCATGCGGCGACTTACGGACGGGCAGGCAACGGCGGTTCATTCTCGACCGTGACCGCAATCGACAGCGCGTGACGCGCCGGCGTCGTCGGTGATAGATCGTGCGTCTCGTTGAGGAGGATTTCACCGGTCGCCGAAAACGACAGGCCCAGTCGCACGAAGCCTGGCTCGGCCGACACTTCCCATACGCGCCCGTCGATCTGTCGCGCGCGATCGAGCCGCGTCGCCACCGCGATGTCCTTCGGCACGCCGAGAAAACTGAACCGCGCCGGCTCGGGCTGGAAGTTGGTCGGCAGTTCCGAACGATCGACCCTGCAGAGCGCGAACACGCCCCGATACGGCGCCGTCGCGTTGTACATGACCGCCACGCGCACGCGCGTCGGGGCGCTGCACTTCACGCGCGTCGTCCACACCATCTCCCGCACCTGGGGCTCGGTCGACGATGGTGCCTGCGCGCGAACGATTGTGCCGGCCGACAGACCCGCACACGCCACGACCGCGCACCGTGTCCAGAAGCCGCGTCGCATATCAGGAGATCGCGTGCTGCCTCAGGGCGTGATCGGCGAGCACGAGTGCGGCCATCGCTTCGACCATGGGCACCGCGCGGGGGAGCACGCACGGATCGTGACGGCCGCGGCCGGTGAGCGTGGTCTCTTCGTGGCGGATATTCACTGTCTGCTGCTCGGTCATGATCGTCGCCGTCGGCTTGAACGCCACTTTGAAGTAGATCGTCTCGCCGTTGCTGATGCCACCCTGCACGCCGCCGCTGCGGTTGGTGCGGGTGCGCACGCGGTCGCCCGCCATGTAGAACGGGTCGTTGTGTTCGCGTCCGGTCAGCAGCGTCCCCGCAAAGCCGGATCCGATCTCGAATCCTTTGCTGGCGGGCAGGCTCAGCATCGCCTTGGCGAGATCGGCCTCGAGGCGATCGAACACCGGCTCGCCCCAGCCGG
>CADEEX010000219.1 GCA_902826465.1 uncultured Acidobacteriota bacterium | reverse complement strand
GAACGCCGTTGCCCAGTGGTCGCTCGGCAAGCCAGACGCCACGATCGCGCTGCCGCCGCACACCGTGCCAGTGGGCACCATGGAAACGACGGTCGAAGCCACCGTGCCAACGGGTTTCACCGAGGCGAAGTGGCTCAAGGCCGTGGATCTGCTGCCAGGGACGCCTGCCATCGTGCGTCAGGCCACGATCAGCATCGAAGGCGGGCAGACCCTCGCCGTGTGGGAGCCAGCCGACGATGCGGCCACCGCTCCTGGAGGCACGGCGTTCATGATTCCCGCCGGTGCCAAGCTGCACACCAGGATCCGCTACAAGAAGGGGTGGCAGGACGAGCAGTCCGAGAAGACCGACAAGAGCACCATCGGCTTCTACTTCACCGACGAGCCACTCTCGGGCAAGTCGATCGAGGCCTTCGTGGTGGCGCCCCCCTCGGGCGAAACGCCCTCGACGTTCTCAACGGTCATGCCCAGCAGCGGCCGCGTGCTGGCAATTCGACCCGAGGTCAACAAAGCCTACGCGTCTGTCGACATCGTCGCCACGGTGCCATCAGGGCGTAAGGTGTCGGTGCTCAAGCTGCGCGGCATCCGCCCCGAGTGGCCACGCCGCTACTGGCTGGCCGACGCGATCGAGCTGCCGAAGGGCACGAAGATTGAGGTCACGACGGAGCCCGGCGATCCCGACAAGGGCCCCCTGGGTCCGCCCGTGCCGAGCCCGTTGCAGTTCTCGCTGGAGCTCGTCTCGCAGTAGCCAGACGCTGAAACGCCACAGAGACACCAAGGCACTGAGTCGTCACGGTCTCGAAGACGGGCACCGCGATAAGAGCTGTGGTCTCTGTGTCTCTGCGCCTCTGTGGCAATAAGTCTTGCCACCGTAGCCGGTTTCGATAGGATCCCGCGCATGATGCGTGCGCTTCCCTTCCTGCTCTGCGCGTCCGCCCTCGCGGCGGTGTGCTCGATCGGTCTCGCCGCGGCGCCCGATGTCGTCAAGGTTGACGGCGGCTCTGTGACCGGCACCATCACGAACGGCGTGCGGGTGTTCCGCGGTATTCCCTACGCGGCGGCCCCGGTCGGCGACCTTCGGTGGCGTCCGCCGCAACCGGTCAAGCCCTGGCAGGGCGAACGCGACGGGTCGGCGTACGGCCCGGAGTGTCCACAGACGCAGTATGCGGACGGGTCGGTGTACACGCGGCCGATGCGTCCGCTCAGCGAAGACTGCCTGTCGCTGAATGTGTGGACCACGGCACCAGCCGGTGCGCGGCAGCCGGTGTTCGTGTGGATTCATGGCGGCGCGCTGACACGCGGCTCCAGCACCAGCGACATCCGCGACGGGAGTCCGCTGGCGAAGAAGGGCGTCGTGCTGGTGTCGGTGAACTACCGACTCGGTGCGCTTGGGTATCTGGCGCATCCGGAACTGAGCGCGGAATCGCCGCAGCACTCTTCGGGGAACTACGGCGTCCTCGATCAGATCGCCGCGTTGCAGTGGGTGCAGAAGAACATCGCCGCGTTCGGCGGCGATCCGGCGCGGGTCACGATTGGCGGCGAATCGGCCGGATCGTGGAGCGTCAACACGCTGGTGGCATCGCCGCTGGCGAAAGGGCTCTTCATCCGCGCGATCGGCGAAAGCGGCGGACGCTTCGGTGAAACACCGGCGCTCGCCACCGATCGACCCAACCTGCCATCGGCCCAGACCGTCGGCCGCACGCTGGCCTCCAGCGTCGGTGCGATGTCGCTGAAGGAGTTGCGAGCGCTGCCCGTCGAGAAGTTGCTCGATGTCCGTGGCTTCCGCACCCAGGAGAACGTTGACGGCTGGGTGCTGCCCGAAGAGATTCACACGCTGTTCGAGAAGAAGCGCCAGAACAACGTCCCGGTCATCGTGGGCCAGAATCTGCACGAGATGACGAGCCTCGTCGGAAACCGCACCCCGGCGCCTGCCGCCGACTACAAGCAACGGCTGGCCGCGCAGTACGGCACGTTGGCCGCGGCGTTCGAAGCGGCGTACGGCGTCAAGGGCGCTGCCGACATGGCCGAAGCGTCACTCGCCGCGGGACGTGACTCCGTGTTCTCGTATCACATGCGCGAATGGGCGCGGGCCACAGTGGCGGCGGGGTCGAAGGCGTATCTCTACCTGTTCAGCCATGTGCCACCCAGCCCTCGGCGCGAACAGTTGCGGGCGTTCCACGCCAGTGAACTGCCCTACGTCTTCAATGTGCTGACGTTCGGCGATCCGCGCGAAGCTGGCTTTGCCTACACGGACGCCGACCACACGCTCGCCGACCTGATGTCGACCTACTGGACCAACTTCGTCAAGAGCGGCGATCCGAACGGCCGCGGCCTTCCTGAATGGCGGGTCTACGATCTGGCGAACGAGGCTTATCTCGAGTTTGGCGATCCGGTGAAGAGCGGCACGCACCTCTTCAAGCAGGAACTCGACTTTCAGCAGAAGGTGTTTGAACGAGACCGGTAGGTGGCTGGATTCTGGAGGCTGGATTCTGGAGTGCCCGAACCTCCGACCTCGAGCAGGCTATTTGTACAGGTCCTTGATGGCCGGCATGTAGTGCATGTGGCAGTTGACGCAGGCGTCGTAGAGGTCGCTGCCGACGTCGAACACGGCTTTCGGGTCCTTGCGATCGACCGCCGCGATCATCCGCTCGCCCTGCTCGATCAGCTTCACTGACGCGTCCATCCACCCTTTGTCTTGCGCGCGCGGGACGATCATCAGCAGGTTGCCGGCCTCAGTGACGCTGATGGCTGCGTTGCGGACGTTCTGCCACTCGGTGTCGGTCTGCGGCCTCTTCTCGATCACGTCGTTGCCGACGATCGTGTCGGACACCGACTCCCAGACGATGTCGGCCTGACGCTCCATCAAGGCCAGCATCAGGGTCTTGGTGTCGACCACCGGCTTGAACGGTGGAGCCGCAGGCGCGGAACTGCACGACGCGGCCAGAGCCGCCAGCACGACGATCGCCCATCCACTCCGCCTCATCGTTCCTCCAGGGTCTGCACGAGGGGCCTAGTATGCCGCACGGACTCCGCTCCTGCCGCTCGGCGTGGCTACCGGGCTGTCAGCCATCTTCTGATTGTGCCGTCGCACAAGCTCGGCTATTGTCTGGCCCCAAACAGGCGGCTTCACGACAATTCTTCCGTTTCCCGAGATCTTCCGATGGTACGCATGACTTCCGGCTGCTGGCGCGCGTGTGTGGTTCTGTCTGTGATGTCCATGGCATCTCCAGCCCTCGCGGCGGACTGGCTGCCGGTAGACCCCGCCGAACTGGCGCTGGCCAAGCCCCGGGTCGATCCGAATGCCGACTCGGAAGCATTGCTCTGGGACGTGAAAGTGACGGATCAGCGCGACGGCGACAGTTACGCCACGGTCTATCAGCACTACCTGCGTATCAAGATTTTCACCGAGCGCGGACGCGAAGCGCACAGCAAGGTCGATCTGCCGTATACGCCGTTTGCAAGAGTGCGAGACGTCGAGGGACGCACAATCGCGCCAAACGGCACGATCACGGAACTGGCCGGACGCGACGTGTTCGACCGCACCATCGTCGAGACCAGCGGCCTGAAGTTGAAGGCGCGCTCGTTTGCGCTGCCTTCGGTGGTCCCTGGCTCGGTCATCGAGTATCAGTGGCGCGAAATCCACGACGAAAGCCTGGCGCAGAACGTCGAACTGGCGTTTCAGCGCGACATCCCGGCTCACGTCGTGCGCTATCACATCAAGCCGCTCCCGTTGCGTGATGTCGGCTACGGAATGGCCTCGCAGGCGTTCAACATCAGCGGCGTCGCCGTCGTGCAGGAAAAAGACGGGTACACGATGCTGCAGGCGTCCAATATGCCGGCGCTGAAACGCGAGCCCTACATGCCGGCCGAACTCTCTCTCAAGTCGTGGGTGCTCATCTACTATCGAAGCATCGACAAGGGCGACCCTCCGGCCGAGAAGTTCTGGAGCGACTTCGCTCGCGAAGAGTCCGAGGCGTTGAAGCCTGCGTGGAAAGTCACCGGCGACATTCAGAAAGCGGCCACTCAGGCCGTGGCCGGCGCCACGACCGTGGCCGACAAGGTCGCGGCGGTTCTCCGGTTTGCCAGAGAACGGGTGAAACGCACCGACGCCGACACCACGCCGGAGGCGCTGGCGCGCGAGCGCAAGGCGAACAAGGACGTGACCGCCACACTGAAGCGCGGGGCCGGCACGGCGTCCGACCTCACGCTGCTCGTCGGTGCCATGGCCACTGCGGCCGGCCTGGACACCAGGCTCGCGCTCATGCCCGACCGCAGTCATTCGGACGCGCGTCCCGATCTCAAGCAACCGTACTTCTACCGGCACCTGGGCATTGCCGTTCGCGACGGCGCCAACTGGCGATTCGTCGATCCCGCCAACGAGCACGCGCCCGGCGGACACACGCGGTGGCAACAGGAAGGCGCGCAGGCACTGCTGCTCGATGGCAAGGCGCCGGCGTTCGCGGCCGTGCCGTGGTCACCGGCCGGTTTCTCGACTCGGCGCCGCAACGCCTCACTGCGACTGCTCGAGAACGGCACGCTCGAGGGCACGGTCACGCTCGAGTACACCGGTCACATGGCCGTGCAGTACCGCGAGCGCGACGATGACGAAACCGAGGCGGAGCGAAAACGACTGTTCACAGAGGAGTTCGCCAGGAGAGTACCCGGCATCGAGATCGCCGACTTCGCGGTCGAGCACCTGACGGATCCCGAGCAACCCTACGTCGTCCGCTTTTCGCTGCGGGCCCCCGGTTACGCGGAACGGGCCGGCAGCCGGATGCTTCTGGCGCCGGCCGCCATTCAGCGCGGCGCGGAATCGGTCTTCACCGCCGCAGAGCGGCGGCACGACCTTGATTTCAGATTCGCCTGGAATGAAGACGACACGGTGACGATCGATCTGCCGGCCGGCTTCGACGTCGAGGCGGCAGCCCCGCCGCAGGCGATGCACATCGACGAGGGACGATCGGCGAAGTATCAGGTCGAACTCACGTCCACCGGCGGCCGGCTCTCGTACAAGCGGAGCTTCTTCGTTGGCGCTGGTGGTCCCGTGGTCTTCAGCCGCCAGGCCTATCCGGTCTTCAAGCGCCTCTTCGACGCCGTACATGCCGGCGACGCCCACGTTGTCACGCTGCGCCGGGTCGCGCAATAGCGCACGTATGAGGAGCACGAGGCGGCTCGCGTTCGGACCTGCGCTGTTGGCGCTGTGTGTGGGTGTTGCGCTGACCGCGCGTCCCGCAGCGGCAGCCGACGCGCCAGACTGGTTGCAGGCCGCCGCCCGGCTGGCGCCGCTCGAGGCCGAGGCGGGCGCAGACCTCGTCGTGCTGCACGACGAAGTTCAGGTGACGGTCTTGGCCGACAACCGTCTCGTCTCGAAACGTCGCTACGCCATGCGGGTGCAGACCGAGGACGGTATCAGTCAGGCCCGCGTCTACGAGGTGTACACCACCGACGGCGGCTCGATCAGAACCATGCGCGGGTGGCAGATCAGAGACGGCCGGAGCGCAGAGATCGACCGCCGCGACATCGCCGATGTGGCGTTGGCGGACAACGATGTCTACAACGAAGCGCGCGTCAGGGTGCTGTCGCCGACAGGCCTCGCCCGCGGGGTGGTGTTCGGCGTCGAAGTGGAGAGCGTTGAACGCCTCGCCTATCCGCAGCTGCAGTGGGCCGTGCAGGATGCCTGGCCCGTTCGCCGCGCCCGCCGTTCCCTCGTCTTGCCTGCGGGCTGGACCGCGAGCGCGGTCGTCCTCAACCATCCACCGGTGGACGCGAGTCGCGCCGGCACCACGCTGACGTGGGACTTCGCGGACCTGCCGCCACTGACGCGCGAAGTCGCGGGTCCGCCCCTGACCACACGGGCGGCCCGTCTGGGAGTGACATTCGGTGCCGAATCCGTGCTGACGGCCGCCTCCATGGCGGAATGGACCGCCGTGTCGCGGTGGCTCGCCGAACTGCAGGACCCGCAGGCCAGGCCGAGCCCGGCGCTGGTGGAACGCGCTCGAGCGCTCACGGCCGGGGCCACGACCGACCTCGAGAAGATTCGCGCCATCGCCGGCTACGTGCAACAGGTGCAGTACATCTCGATCCAGACCGGTCTGGGACGCGGCGGCGGTTACAAGCCGCGGCTGGCCGCCGATGTCTTCACCAAAAACTACGGCGACTGCAAGGACAAGGCGAACCTGATGCGGGCCATGCTCGACAGTGTGGGCATTCAGTCCCGCCTTGTCGCGATCTACTCTGGCGATCCCGACTACGTGCAGGAGGTCTGGCCATCGCCGCAGCAGTTCAACCACTGCATCATCGCCATCGTCGTGGCAGGCGACGTGTCGGCACCCGCCATTGTCGAGCATCCCGTGACGGGCCGATTGCTGTTCTTCGATCCGACCGACGAATACACGCCGGTCGGCAGCCTGCCGCTCTACGAGCAAGGTAGCCTGGCGCTGGTGGCCATGCCCGAAGGGGCCCCGCTGCTGCGCATGGCTGGCGTGCAGCCTGCCGCCAACGTGGTCACACGGCAGGTGGACGCCGTACTGGCCGGCACGGGCGCCCTCACCGCCACCGTTCGAGTGTCGAGCACAGGCGGATTTGCCAGCGATGAGCGGCGACGCTACCGCTCGCTGACGCGCGAGCAGTTCATCGAAGCGCTTGAACGGAGCGCCAGGCGCCAGGTCTCGAGAGCGCGGATCTCGGAGGCCGCGGTCTCCGACTTTGCCACGACCCAGAACCGCTTCGACCTTCGCATGAACCTGGACGCACCGGACTATGCGCAGACGCTGGCCGGACGCCTGCTGCTGCTGAGAGCCCCGGCCACGCTCAGCGACACGCTTCCAGCGCTGAGTGGCTCGCGGCGGGTGTCGCCCATTCGCCTGCTGCCGATCGAACGCCGCGATCAATTCGTGGTGGAGATCCGCGACGGCCTGACGGTGGACGAACTACCCGCACCGCGGCAGCTGGACACACCGTACGGACGCCTGTCGGTGCTGTGGACCCGCGACGCGGGCATCGTCCGTCGGGAATTCACCCTCCAGGTACCGGGGCGAACCTATCCCGCCAGCGAGTTTGCGGCAGTGCAATCGTTCCTCGACGCCGTACGAGACGCTGAAAGCACACCGGCCATCCTCTCGACCCGTTGACGCCCACCGCAGCCACCTTCAGGGGGCATCGCCACGACACCTGTGCTCTAATTCGCCAATGCTCCGCATGTT